>PWSL01000305.1 GCA_003563255.1 Desulfonatronospira sp.
CTGGTATGCACATAAAAAACCTCTCTTATCTGTGTACATCTGTGTGATCTGTGGGCTAAAAACTCTTTTCTTATCTGGGTTGCGGGCACAGTCCGCGTTAGAACGGAGGTTCATCCATGCCCTGAGTCTGGGAAGACGGTTTACCAGATTTGAGCTTTCTGCAGTCCTGACATACAGGTACAGAATAACCCTGTGATTTTTCCCCATGGCATGGTTTTCCGCAGCAATAACAGATGCGGAGACTAACCAGAGATACACTGCTGATTATCTCCTGCACAAGGTAGCTACTGGCGCAGATATAAACTGAATGGTGTCATAAATGGTCATACCTGCCGTGACTGACCCTCCTGGAGAGTTAATGTACAGATTGATATCCTTTTCAGAATTTTCAGACTCCAGAAAAAGCAGCTGGGCACAGACAAGATTGGCAATATCATCACTCACCGGAACGCCTAAAAACACTATCCTGTCTATGAGCAGTCTGGAATAATGGTTACGTAAAAAGACCTTGAACTGACTGCTGATTTTTTTTTCATGCTTGACAAAAGGCAGTCACTGTCATAAAATTTTTAAATATGAAATACTTCAATTGGAATGCTGATAAGAACGAGCTTCTGAAACGTGTTCGAGGTATATCCTTTGAGGAAATCGTATATTCAATTGAGTCTGGACTGCTGATTGGCATTGAAAAAAATCCAGCGTATCCCAATCAGAAAATATTCGTTCTGGATATTAACAGCCATGCCGTTATCGTACCTTTTGTGGAAAAAGACGGCGAAATATTTCTTAAAACTGCTTTTCCGAGCCGGAAATACACAAAAAAATACGGCTTAAAGGGAGGGAGATAATGAATACATTAAGAGAAAAAGCATTTATGCCGGTGGATCAGGAAGAAAAAGAGCTGATGGAATCCATCGAGCGCAGCCAGTGGCAGCCTGTTGATAATCTGGACCAGGAAAGAAAACATGCAATTAAGGCAGCTCGAAATACTCTGAAAAAGGATAAGCGAATCAACCTCCGCCTTTCACAAAAAGACTACCACCAGATACAGATAAAGGCACTTGAGGAAGGCATACCCTATCAAACTCTCATTTCAAGCATTGTACATAAATATCTTAATGGCTCTTTGATACCCCGAACATAAATTACTGCAGCAGGGCCAGGTACTGAACCAGAAAACACAAAAAAAATACAATGATTAAGGTATCGCTTGAGGACCTTGTACACATAAGAGCAGGATACTCTGCGCGGACCCGGAGGTATCAGGGTTATCCGCCCTGCTGATGTTTCGGTCTGGCAGCCAGTGGATTACTCCGGGCTTCAAGCTGTGGACATTGCCCCAAGAAACATGGCCAGCCACTGCCTGAAGTCGGGTGAGCTGCTTTTTTTCGGCCGGTCAGGTCAGATTTACTCTGTCCTGCTTGAGGATGTTCCAGAAAGAGTTATTGCGGCAGGCAGTTTCCTGGTCCTGACAGTCAAGCCTGGAGAGAAGGGTCTGCTTCCAGAATATCTGAACTGGTTTCTAAGGCGGGCTGTGCCCGCAACCCAAGAAATAATGAAACCTTAACCGCCCGTTCGAAGACTCATTCAAGACGCAAAGGTCGCAAAGGAAGGCAGGAAGGTTTTTTCATTTGCCGGGTAGCGGCAAATGAAAAGGCAGCCTTGTCCAAAACCGTTTCCCGGTTTTGGACAAAACATCTGCTTCGCGACTTTAACTTTGCGTACTTAACGGCTGGCCTGCCACGCGCTTCGAGTGGCTCAAATTTTTCTTGTTTTTTATGACAGGGTTTCAGGAGTAAGCCACTAACCTGTGAGATATGAACAGAAAAATCAAGAGTGATCAAGTCTGAATCAGTAGTAGTCGGACGTCGGTGGTCGGATATCGGAGATCAGAGGTTGTTCAGGGACTTGAACGCTTGCAGCCTATCCTGAGTCTCAGGCGAGAGACGCTCGATCTGTTCAGTTCCCAGCACACCGTGATACTGAAGTGCAGCCAGTTTCATGATCAGATTGGACCGCTTCAGGTCATTTAAACAGTCAGCAATGATCCGGTCTGATTCTTTAACATGCCGATAAAGCGCAAGGTATTTGTCATGCTCCGAAGCGGAACTGTCTTTCAGAATGGCTGCGGATTTCTGGTTGATGCGCCTGCACAGGGTTTCGAGCAGGTCATTTTGGATTGAACGTATGTATTTCCAGTCTTTTTCGGGTGTAGACCATGACATGATTCTATTCCTTCCTGTAGTAATAGACGTGTTCCTACCCATGGTGCGCATAAATCAAACCAGTTTCTTCCAGGGCGTCGAGCAGTTCTCTGCGTGGCTTTGTCCGTAGGGTCATAATCGCTGCTTAAGGAAAAAAGATCCCGGAGCTTCTGGTAAAAGCGCTTCTCAGAGGCCCGGATATCCCGGATACGTTCCAGCAGTTCGTCAAAATAGTCCGGGCGGCCGTCGGGATTTTTCAGGCGCTCATCATCCATGACAAAGCCCTTGACCATATATTCCTTCAGGTTGCGGTTGGCCCAGATACGAAACTGGGTTCCCCGCTTGCACCGCACCCGGAAGCCGATGGCCAGAACCATGTCCAGGGCGTAAAAGGTAACCTTGTATTGCTTACCGTCGGCCGCAGTTGTAAAGAAATTCTTTACAACTGAATTTTCCGGCAATTCCTCTTCTTTCAGTACGTTAGCTATGTGCTGTCCGATGTTCTGTTTGGAGGTGTCAAAAAGTTCGGCGATCTGGTTCTGGTTCATCCAGACCATGCCGTCTCTGGCGTATAGGGAAACAGAGGCTTTGCCGTCCACGGTGTTGTAGATGATGATGTTTTCTTTGTCCCCGCTCATTTTGTCTCGCCTTCCACGATCTTGATCTCTTCGTCCGTTAGGCCGTAGAGTTCATAGACCATTCGGTCGATCTGTTTAAAAAAGACGTGTCCTTGATTAAAGCTCTGAACCTTTCTTTGAGCCTTTGATTCTCTTCGTTTGTGATAAATGATAGATTTTTGTTCATATTTTTCGTGTGCCATCAATTATCGGCATAACGCAATGCTGAGCCGCAAAGCCCGGAAAGGCGAAGCCATGGAAGGGTTTGCCGCTCCTGCAACTCGTTATGCGGAAGTCCTGTCCGTCTGGCCTGAGACATCTATCCTGACACATGGGGGTACTGGCAACATAACCAAACTCGCAACATAATATCCAGTACTATTATCATGATGAATCCCTTCCGGTGTGCAACTACTACTTCTTTTCAACAAAAGCTATATGCTCATGACAACTTAATTAAGCTGTTCGAGCTGACGCATTGGGCGTACATCGTCAAGCGGGACACCCGGCATCTGCTCCATCTCAAAAAGCAGCAACTGCCCCAGGGATGATTGCGGGCCTTCGATTTGCGAGGATAGTACAGCTTCACGACGGACATAGGAGTAAAGGAATATGTTCGGCTCGGGCAACAGCAGGGTCACGCTGTCCAATCGGCCCAGTGAGACTGTAGCACGTTCCAGCAAAGGGTAGCGTTGATCACTCAACTCCAAAGCAGGTTCCGGTGGAAGCGGATCTGGAATAAAAGCGCGTATCGTCTCTTTGGCAACGCTGGTTGTGTGGTACAGGCCGGTAGGACCACGCCTCATAGTCCGGCTTCTCCATGTTTATCGCCTGAATACTACACTTAGGGATTAGAAAAATACTGATATACCACCATAGTGATGCTTTGCCCGCAACAATAAAGAGAAGAGTTTTTTGACCCCGATGAAATGGGAAGAAATTTCATGGGGCAGGCAGGATTAACCCCAGTTAAACACCCCAAAGGGGGACCCCGGTTTAACGGGGCAGGCCCCAGATAAACCCTGCTCCGCAGGAACGCTTTCAGCGTTGTTTATCAGGGCAGGCCCAGTTAAACCCTGCTTCGCAGGAAAGCCTTCGGATTTGTTTAACCGGGCAGGCCCAGTTAAACCCTGCTTCGCAGGAAATCCTTCGGATTTGTTTAACCGGGCAGGCAGGATTAAGAGATTGATTAAGAGAAAATCATTTTTGTCCTGGCTCCCAGTTTAATGCCCTTCGGGCTTGCTCTGCGAGCAATTAAATCACGCCACAGGCGTGACAGGCGGAAGCCAGGCCAAAAGGTA
>PWSL01000202.1 GCA_003563255.1 Desulfonatronospira sp.
ACAGGATTAACCACGCCAAAGACGCGTGGCAGGCATAGATTAAGAGATTGATGAAGAGAAAATCATTTTTGTCCTGGCTCCCAGTTTAATGCCCTTCGGGCTTGCTCTGCGAGCAATTAAACGGGACAGGCGGAAGCCAGGCCAAAAGGTAATCTGTCAATCCTGTTAATCCTGTCTAAGGCCTGCCACGCGCTTCGCGTGGTTATTGTTTTTTGTGACAGGGTTTCAGGAGTAAGCCACTAAAAAATAATACAAAGAGCATTGCAAGGCAAGCATTGATATATGGATCCTGAGTAACTATTCAGGGGGTCCTCGGTGGTGACTATTGGCAAAAGGCCAGGGGGACTGTCCCAGTTATGTAAGATTGTGCAGGTTCACAAAATTTGGCCTCTGGTATCTGTTTAGCGCTTTGCATGTGGCATGGGGACTGGCTCTTCCGGGACCCACTTGTCCCAAATAATGAGATATTTTAAGCACAAAATGATGCTCAAGTGGGTCCCGGAGTGCCTGTCCCCTGCTTTCCTTTTGTGCAGAAAAGGTGTCGCGGGGACTGTCCCCTGGCCGGTATCTGCCCCCCTGAAGGGTTACGAGTATATTAATTGAATAACATTTTTTTGCTCCAGGGATTGAGGAGTAAGTCGCTGCGACAAAAAACTTGACATTAGAGATGTGTGGCCGTAATGAAAGAAGATTAATTCACAAAAGGAGAATGTATGGCCAAAGAGGAAGCAATCGAAGTCGAAGGCGTGGTGGAAGAGGCTCTGCCCAATGCAATGTTCAAGATAAAGCTTGACAACGGACATGAGGTCCTGGGGCATATATCAGGAAAGATGCGCAAATTTTATATTCGTATCCTTCCCGGAGATCGGGTCAAGGTTGAGCTTTCGCCATACGATCTGACCCGCGGCCGGATCACTTACCGCTTCAAGTAGCCGGCACGCCTCATTGCTTCAAATCTGCTTTCCCCTCCCGCTTTAGATTTTCATTATGTCAGAAATCGATCTGCATACCCATTCCACCGCTTCAGACGGGACACTTACTCCTGCTCAGCTTGTGGAACTTGCTCTAAGAAAAGGGCTTAAGGCCCTGGCGCTTACAGACCACGATACCACCAAAGGGCTTACACAAGCCCTGCAGGCCGGAGTAAACCTGGGCCTGGAGGTGGTGCCCGGATGCGAGTTGAGCGTTGAATATCCCGGACTCATGCATATCCTGGGGCTATGGCTCAGCCCTGATGCCCCGGCCCTGAACACCGCCCTGCAGGAACTTCGAGACAAGAGAAACATGCGAAACGAGGTTATCATTCACAAGCTTCAGAAACAGGGCATCCAGATCACTTACGGGGAAGTCCAGGCCCTGGCCGGAGATGCCGCCATCGGCAGACCGCATATTTCCAGGGTGCTCATGGAAAAGGGCGTAGTTGCTTCTGTCCAGGAGTGTTTTGATGTCTATCTTGGTTACGGGGGCAAGGCTTATGTGCCCAAGGAAAAATTCAATCCGGAAAAGGCAATTGCCGTGCTAAAGGATGAAGACGCCCTGGTGGTGCTGGCTCATCCCTTTTCCCTGCAGATGGAAGCACAAGAGCTTCGAAGGGAGCTTGTGCGCTTCAAGGACCTCGGCCTGGACGGAGTGGAAGTGTTTTATTCCGAACATACCCAGGAGCAGACCGCCCTGTATTCCTCCCTGTGCCGGAAACTGGACCTTTTGCCCACCGGAGGCACGGATTTTCACGGCTCTGTCAAGCCGGAAATCGAGCTTGGTTCCGGCAAGGGCAATCTTGATCTTCCCTACAATCTTCTGCAGGCCCTCAAGGATAAGAGGGTGGAGCAGGGGCTTTGGGTCTAAAATCCGGAGTTCCTGAACTGCTTTGTCCGGCCGGGGACATGCAGCGCCTGCATACCGTACTTTTTTACGGCGCAGACGCGGTTTACCTTGGAGGCACCTTTCTTAATCTCAGATCCAAGTCCAAAGGTTTTGAAATGAAGGAATTGCCTCTGGCGGTTCAGCTGGCCCGAAGCTATGGGGCAAAGGTTTACTTCTGCCTCAATGCCCTGCTGATGCAGTCCAGCCTCAGGCAGGCCCAAAAATACCTTCAGGAACTGAAAGGAATGGAACTGGACGGGATCATAGCAGCAGACCCGGGCATGATCAGCCTGATTCACAGGTATATCCCAGACATACCTGTGCATCTGAGCACACAGGCTGGGACCTACAATGCCCTGGCAGCCCGATTCTGGCGGGAGCAGGGTGTGGTCCGGGTCAACCTGGCAAGGGAGCTCAGCCTTTTGGATATCCGGGATTTTTGCCGGGAGCCCGGTCTTCCGGAACTGGAAATGTTCGTGCACGGAGCTATGTGCATGGCCGTGTCCGGGCACTGTCTTTTGAGCGCCCACCTGAACGCGAGGTCCGCCAATCAGGGGCTTTGCACCCATCCCTGCCGCTTTGACTACCGGGGAGTGGCCATGGCCCTGGAAGAAAGGACCAGGCCGGGGGAGATTACCTGGGAATTATGGGAAGAAGAAGGTTATTCCAGGATTTTCAGCTCTCAGGATCTCTGTCTGGTAAGATTCTTGGGCTGGCTCTCGCGTCAGGGGCTTTCAGCCTTGAAAATTGAAGGCCGGATGAAAAGCGTCTCCTACCTGGGAATAGTCACCGACGTATACCGCACCGCCCTGGATGACTTCCATCGGGGCGATAAAAGGCCAGGGCTGTACCTGAAAGAACTGGCTGCAGTAAGCAGCAGACCTCTGGGGTCGGGCTTTTTTCTGCCGGCTGGCAAGATTTTCAGTGCACCTGAAACAGATTGCAGCCCAAACAAGGTCCTGGCCAGGGTAGAAGAGAAGGTGGGTTCCAAAGACTGGCTGGTACAGGTCAAATCCACCTGGTCACGGGATATGGATGTGGAACTTGTGTTGCCGGGACTCCAAAGACCTTTGCTGCAAAGGGACATGTACCGCCTGGAGGGAGTCGGCCGGGAGTCCTTGCAGAAAGTGCATTCCGGACAACAGGCTGTCTTGAGCACGCCGGACGGGCGAATTCAGGAGAATCTTTTGCTTCGTTCACTGTAGTGGTGGTTTTTCCTCGAAAATCAGTCTTTTTGAAGTGCTTGCCGGTAACAGTCCCGGATGAGCTCAAAGGAATGGCGCACTAGTTCTTTCCGGGAATTCGGCTTCGCAGGCAAAGGACTGAATATATCCACCTCGGCCTGGATCCGGCAATGGAAGAAAAGCTTCAAAATGTGCATTATAAAAAGGGTTCGGTGCCAGACCACCCGACGGCGCTGCTTTTGTGTCACAGGCCTTCCATCCAGTTGGGTGTAGCGGATGCAGACAGGCTGGACCCTGGTGCCGGCCTCTATGGCAGCCTGAAAAAGGGCCGACTTGAAGGGCAGCAGGCCCTCCCCGTCGGATGTCCCGGCTTCTGGAAACAGTGTCACAACAAAGTCCTGCTTCAAAAGATCCGAGATGCTTTTTATTTCACGATGCAGCTGGGCCGGGCTGCGTCTTTCCACAAACACAGTGCCGCCGAACCTGGCCATACGGCCTAGAAAAAAAGTCCTGGAGAGTTCCACGGATGAGATGAAAAGCATGGGCCTGAGGGAAGACAGTATGAAAATATCCTTGTAGGAAAGATGGTTGGCCACCACCAGTGTCCCGGGGGTAATGCCCTGACCCTTGGTATGGTCCCTTAAGTGTACATTTACTCCCATCAGTTTGAGCATAAGAGGCGTTAAATAATTGGCATTCCTGGAGTACCAGTTAAGTCTGGACAGGGGGTTTCTAAAAAGCACCCAGATGCTGCAGGAAAGTACGGCATAGACCCCTGCCAGGCTAAGAGAAGTGAAAACTCTGAAGGTCCATCTGATCCATTTCATAATTATTCATACGACCTGTTATCAGCACTATAGCGAAACTGTTAATGCGGGCCTGGCCTGCAACCCAAGATAAAGATGTGCTCTTATCCAATTGGGACAGTCCCGCACTTATTTTTCTGATGAACAAGCTACAGCCATTAGCACTACAGCGAAACTTATATATTGACCTCCGGGGACTGGCTCTTTTGCCGCCTGTTATTTTGTTCAATTGCAAGTTATCAAACGGCAAAAGTGCCTGTCCCCAAT
>PWSL01000377.1 GCA_003563255.1 Desulfonatronospira sp.
AGCGTTCCCAGGCTGGAGCCTGGGAACGAGAGGGGAGCGGCTGGAGCCTGGGAACGAGAGGTAACCAGGAACCGATTTTAGCAACCAACATGTTGGTTTGAAATTTGTGCTAAGCGCCTAATGCGCCGACAGATATAAAATACAAAAGAGTTCAGAGGGCACAAGTATCCCTTTGGTACTGTGCCCTCTGAACTAACCTATATATGCTGTATCCCCGAAGGGTGTAGAGTTGACTTTACTTGACTTCAACAGTTGCGCCGGCCTCTTCCAGCTGTTTCCTGGCTTCGGCTGCGTCCTCCTTGGAAACGGCCTCTTTGATGGCAGACGGCAGCTCATCAACTTTTGCCTTGGCCTCTTTCAGTCCAAGATTGGTCAGGGCCCTGACCGCCTTGATTACCCCGATCTTGTTCGCACCAACCTCCTTAAGTACCACATCAAACTCAGTCTGCTCTTCTTCTTGTTCAGCAGCCTCTCCACCCCCTGCAGCCGGGGCAGCAGCCATGGCCGCAACCGGGGCAGCGGCAGATACTCCGAACTTTTCCTCCAGTTCCTTGATGAATTCAGACAGTTCCAGCACTGTCATGTTGGAAATAAAATCAATCACTTGTTCCTTGGTAATATCAGACATTGATTCCTCCTGAAAAAAATGTTGCTTTGGCTCGATTAAGCGTTTTGCTTCTGCTCCCTGATGGCGTCCAGGGCGTTCATCATTCCCCGGATAAGATTGGCAAACAGGGAAGCAAAATTAGTGGGCACCGCGTTCATAGTCCCCATCATTCTGGCCAGCAGCACTTCCCTGCTGGGCAACTCTGAAAGCTCCTTCATGGCTGCTGCTTCCAGGTATCTGCCTTCAAGGCTGGCAAACCGGGTCTTGAACTTTTTGCTCTTTTTCTCAAAATCCACCAGAACTTTGGCAGGGGTTACCGGATCGTCGAATCCGAATGCTATGGCGCAACACTCCTTGAAATTGTCCCTCACCGGAGCATGCGGGGTCTCTTCAAAGGCTATCCGGGCCAGGGTGTTTTTCACCACCCTGAACTCGATGTTGTTTTCCCGCAGACTGCGCCGAAGCAGGGTCATCTCTTCGACCTTCATCCCCTGAAAATCCGTGACCACGGCAATCACTGCCTTGTTGGCCTGCAAACGCAGGTCCTGGATGATTTTGCCCTTATCATCTCTGTGCACTTTATCACCTCTCTTTATACTTAAGTATAAGAGCCAAAGCCGTCTCGACAGGAAATTAAGGGACATGCCCGCCTGTTGTCTCTGACTCTATTGAAGTATCTGTTTAGCGCTTTGAAGGAAAGCAGGGGACAGGCACCCCCGCACTTATTTTTCAGTAATGATCTTTACATCAGCGAAAAAAATAAGTGCGGGGAGAGCCAGTCCCCGTGCTACATGCAAAGCGCTAAACAGATACCCTTTTGAAAATTGGCTGCAGTTAAATCAAGACCTGCATTAACTATTTAAGCAGTCCCCTGATACTGGTGGAGTCAACCTTGACACCCGGCCCCATGGTGGTGGAAAGGGCCAGGCCCTTGAGATAGGTACCCTTGGAGGAAGCCGGCTTGAGCTTCTGCAGGGTTTCAACCAGGGCCTTGAGATTGTCTCTTATCTTTTCCGGACCGAAAGAAACTTTTCCTAGAGGGGCATGGATAATCCCGGTACGGTCAACTTTGAAATCAACTTTGCCTGCCTTGAGTTCCTTGATGGTATTGGCCAGGTCGAATGTCACCGTTCCGGTCTTGGCATTGGGCATAAGACCTCTGGGTCCCAGTATCCGGCCTATCTTGCCCACCTGGGCCATCATGTCCGGAGTTGCAACAGCCTTGTCAAACTCCAGCCAGCCTCCCTTGATTTTTTCCACCAGATCCTCGCCGCCGGCAACGTCAGCTCCGGCCTCAAGGGCCTCGTTTTCCTTTTCACCTTTACAGAAAGCAACCACTCGGACATCTTTTCCAAGTCCGTGAGGCAGACTGCAGGCCCCACGTACCATCTGATCCGCATGCTTGGGATTTACTCCCAGCCTGACTGCAACATCAACAGTCTCGTCAAACCTGGCAAAGGAGCCTTCAAGGGCCAAGCGTACAGCATCCTCCACCAAAAGTTTTTCGGTTGTATCAACCTTTTTTCTGGCTTCAATATATTTTTTCCCACGATTTGGCATTGCCTTATATCCCCTTGGAAGTTACTTTTCTACTTCAATACCCATACTTTTGGCTGTCCCGATGATTGTCTTTCTGGCCGCTTTCATATCGCCGGCTGTCAAGTCAGGCATCTTAACCCTGGCGATTTCATCCACCTGTTCTCTGGTAACCTTGCCCAGCTTAACCTTTTTGGCTTCTCCGGAACCCTTGTCCAGCTTGGCCGCTTTCTTCAAAAGCACAGGTGCGGGCGGCGTCTTGGTGATGAATGTGAAAGACCTGTCCTGGTATACAGTAATGACTACCGGGATTATCATTCCCTTGTCTTCCTGAGTCTTTGAGTTAAATGCCTTGCAGAATTCCATGATATTAACGCCGTGCTGTCCAAGCGCCGGACCCACCGGCGGAGATGGATTTGCTGCTCCACCAGGAATTTGCAGTTTAATTTTTGCCTTTACTTTTTTGGCCATTTAAATCCTACCTCTTATGTCAGCTTTTGGATACCTGAACAAAATCCAGCTCAACCGGTGTCTGCCTGCCGAATATCGACACCGATACCTTGAGTTTTCCCTTGTCGTAATTTACATCTTCAACTATACCGTTAAAATTGGCGAAAGGCCCGTCTACAACTCTTATCTCATCCCCTCTTGCAAAATGAAACTTGGGCCGAGGCTGTTCTTTCCTGGACTGAACCGTGTTCAAGATTTTTTCAGCCTCTGCGTCAGTCAAAGGAGACGGTCTGCTCTTGCTGCCTATGAAACCCGTCACCTTTGGGATCGACTGTATAAGATGCCAGGAATCATCATTAAAAACCATCTTAACCAGCACATAGCCCGGAAAAAACTTGCGGGTGGATGTTTTTTTCTGACCCTTGACCAGTTCAACCACTTGCTCAGTAGGCACTACTATCTCTTCAATGAGCCCCTTGTCCTGCCCGGTACGCATCATCTCTCTGATAGTTCGCTCTACACGCTGTTCGTATCCGGAATAGGTATGTATGATATACCATCTTGATTTTAGTAATGTCTCTTCCATAAAATTTATTACCAGCCTGCTGATATTATGTTCAGCTCCGGAAGCAGGCATTTGCGCCTGAATGCCCCGGGGAAATATGAACGTATCCATTCAGGGGGTCCTCGGTGATGACTAATGGCACAAAGGGCTGGGGACTGTTCCCCGCTAACAAATTATTGAGCAGCTTCACGTAAAAGTTCAGCCCTTTTCTATGGAAAGCAGGGGACAGGCACCGGGCCGGTATCTGCCTTACCTGAATGGTTACATATGAACTGATGATATTTCGATCCTTCGAATTGTCCTGGCGGTAATGATGGGCCGCATCAGGTGATGGGACTTCGTTATGGAAGAATGAGCGCTACCAGCCTGGAAAATATGAAATCAGCTATCCCCAGGTAGATAGAAACGATTATGACCAGGGCTACCACTGCCAAAGCTGTACTCAGGGTTTCCTTGCGAGTGGGCCAGGTGACTTTCTTCAGCTCTCCCTTGACCTCTTCCAGATATTCCCTGGTATCCTGAAACTTGGTTTGCAACGTTCCCTGAGGCTCTGTTGCTTCTTTTTTCTTTTTTTTGGTCATCCGGTGTCACTCAATAATTTTTGTGGCAGGCCAGGAGGGATTCGAACCCCCAGCCCTCGGATTTGGAGTCCGATGCTCTGCCAGTTCGAGCTACTGGCCTGCATTATAATAAGCTACTTGCTTTCCTTGTGCGGCAGATGTTTGCCGCAGAACGGACAGAACTTCTTCAACTCCAGCTTGGAGGTAGTGTTCTTTTTGTTCTTGCAGGTAGCATAATTCCTTCGTTTACACCCGCTGCATGAAAGCAGAATGTTTACACGCATGTCTATTACTCCACGATTTCCGAGACCACGCCAGCTCCTACAGTACGCCCGCCTTCGCGGATGGCGAACCGAAGACCAGGATCCATGGCTATCGGTACTATCAGATCCACGTCAAAAG
>PWSL01000211.1 GCA_003563255.1 Desulfonatronospira sp.
ATCAGGGCGTCCAGGACCGCATCCGAGATATAATCGGCTACCTTGTCTGGATGTCCCTCGGATACTGATTCCGAAGTGAAAAAATATTTGCCTTGTGATCCTATCATGGCGTCTTCTCCTTGAAAGTCTCTGTTTAGCGCTTTTAAGCAAAGCAGGGGACAGGCACCCCCGCACTTATTTTTGCCACAGGAAACTTCAGCATATTTGAAAAAATAATTGCGGGGAGAGCCAGTCCCCTTGCCACATGCAAAGTGCTAAACAGATCCCCTTGAAAGTTTAATCTTGCTTCAGAGGATAAGTGGAGAACCCGTCTTCCTGATTCTCCACTCTTTGCTTGCCTTTCTCTGCCTGCCGCGCACAACGCGTGGTCAGGACAACCTTCTTGTCTGACCTCTGATTATGTGCCTTCCTCCCAGGAATCCAGATAGTCTTTCTGTTCCTGCGTCAGTTCATCAATCTCTATGCCCATGGCAGTCAGCTGCAGCCCGGAAATTTCGTCGTCGAGCTCAACAGGCAGCTGCAATACTTTGTTTTCCATCCTGCCTCTGTTCTGCACTCCGTATTCGCAGGCCAGGGCCTGTCCGCAGAAAGAAGTGGACATGACTTCGCTGGGATGGCCTTCGGCGGCTGCAAGGTTTACCAGCCGGCCTTCGCCAAGAATAAAGATCTTTTTGCCGTCCACAATATACTCATCCATGGAGTTACGGACCTCTCTTTTGGACTCAGCCGCCTTTTCCAGGGCCGGGATTTCGATTTCATTATCGAAGTGGCCGGAGTTGCACAGGATGGAACCGTTTTTCATGTTCTTTACGTGCTCTAGACGAATGACGTGCTTATTGCCGGTAACAGTGCAATAAATATCGCCGATTCTGGAGGCATCTTCCATTCTCATTACCCGGTACCCGTCGTATGCCGCCTGCAGGGCGCGAAACTGATCCACCTCGGTTACGATGACGTTTGCTCCCAGGGCCTGGGCTCTCTTGGCCACGCCCTTCCCGCAGCTGCCATAACCTGTAACCACGAAGTTCTTGCCTGCCAGAAGTACGTTAGTGGCCCGCAGGATCCCGTCCAAAGTGGACTGGCCAGTGCCGTAGTAATTATCCACCAGGTGTTTGGTCATGTTGTCGTTGACCGCGATCATGGGATACTTGAGGGCGTTGTCCTTTTCCATGGCCTTGAGCCGGATGATGCCGGTGGTGGTCTCTTCACAGCCACATATTATTTCAGGGATCAACTCCTTGTGGTTCTTATGGATCTCGGAAACCAGGTCGCAGCCGTCATCGATGGTAATGTGCGGCTTGAACTCGATGACCTTGTTGATATAGCGGTAGTAGTCCTCCTTGGTTTCGCCCTTGTAGGCCCAGACCTTGACCCCTTCATCAGCCAGGGCCGCGGCAACGTCGTCCTGAGTGGACAGGGGGTTGCAGCCGGTTATGGCCACTTCTGCACCACCTGCTATCAAGGTGCGCACCAGGATGGCGGTTTCCTTGGTCACGTGCAGGGCCAGGCCAATGCGGATGTCTTTCAGGGGCTTTTCTTTGGCAAAGCGTTCCCTGACCTTGAGCAGAGCGCCCATGTTGAGCTCGGCAAGTTCCAGGTTTTTATAACCCTGGGGTGCCAGGGACATGTCCTTGACTTCGTAATGCTTTCCTTTGTCCATTCTGTTTTCTCCTTGTTTGGTTTATATGTGAAAAATATCCGGATTATCCTTTTGAACAGTTTGCTCCGGCAAAACTGAGGGGCTTGACAGCCAGGCAGACGTTTACGCCCAGTCCCTGCTGCACCCGGTGCTGCTCCAGTTCCAGAAGATCCAGGCCGGCCTGCTGCAGCCAATCCCGAAGCTGTTCATTGTCGAAGCCGGCCCAGACACCTCCATACCTGTAGCGGATCTCTTCACGGTTGTGCCTGTCAAAATCGGCCATGATAAACCGACCTCCCGGCTCCAGGACCCTGCTGACCTCTTTTACCCCTTCCAGGGGAACTGCTACATGGCGCAGGACCATTTCCATGACCACCAGGTCGGTTTCGCCGTTTCGAATAGGCAGATGCTCCAGCTCCCCCAGCCGTAGGTCTGCATTTACCCCGGAGCCGGAAAGTCTTTGCCTGGACTTTTCCAGCATCCCGGCTGAACTGTCTACACCAATGACCCGCTGAGCGTGCCTGCCGAGTTCCAAAAGCATTTCCCCGGTGCCGCACCCGAGATCCGCTGCCGTCCTTGCCCCTTTGGCCTCCCGGGCCACGATGCGTTTTAAACTGAAGTCCCCGAGTACTTCCTGCTTTAAAAGATCCCAGTCATCCACAAGGCTGTTGAAAAAAGTCTTGACCTTGTGCTTGCGCTCATCCAGCAGTACCTGAGTCTTTTCCAGGTCAGCAGCAAAATCCTGCCGGGATCTGCCGGCCTGAATTAAAAAGTCAGTGAGATGAGCAAGATCAGCATCCCCGATCCTTGTGTAATATATGTAGCTGCCGTCGCGCCTGGACTGCAGAAGACCCGAGTCCGCCAGGATTTTTAAATGCCTGGAAATGCGGGACTGGCCCATGTCCATGATGCGAACCAGCTCGTTCACATTCAGCTCATGGTGCAGCAGCAGGTGCAGCAGACGCAGCCTGGTTTCATCCCCCATGGATTTGAACAGTCTAACAATATCCAATTTATTTCCATATAAAGATATTTTGATATGTGCGTTACAGGATAACTAGATGAAAGTGGCAACCCTTGTCAAGAAATAAAATAAAAAAATATCAAATTATAGCTAACAACTTGTTATTCCTGGAAAATTTATATCAATCGTGCTGGAAGCTAGAATCCGCTGTGATTTCCAGGGTGACAGGCCAGGAAATTATGTTGCTCTGCAGGGCAGGCCTTGATACGCTATATTTCATAACACTACAGCGAAACTTCAAAAAATTTATTACCCAATTGGGGACAGGCACTTTTGCCGTTTTTATAACTTGCAATTGAATAAAAAATCAGGCGGCAAAAGAGCCAGTCCCCGGAGGTCAATATATAAGTTTCGCTGTTGTGATAATTATTCCGGATACTCTAAAAATTTTTTAAATCACGGTTCAGGCTCATGCAGACACCAGCCGCTATCGCACCAGGTTTTTTTTGCGCAGCATCCGGCCTGAATGGAAATTCAGGCAAAGATCCGCAAAAATCAGGAACAGTCATCTGGTTTACCGGGCTGCCCGGCTGCGGCAAAAGCAGCATCTGCGACTTTGTCATGGACATGCTCCGGGACAAGGGTTTTGACCCGGTTCTGCTTCGCATGGATGACCGGCGCAGGATATATTTTCCCAGGCCCGAATACACCAGGGAAGAACGGGAAAAGGCCTACGAGCTTTTTGCGCAGGAGGCGGTTGAATCCGCCCTGCAGGGCGGACTGGTGCTTATGGACGCCACCGCCCCCAGGCTTGAAATGCGCAAAAGGGTTCGAGACCAGGTCCCTGTTTTTGCAGAAATTCATATTTACTGTACCCTGGACACAGCCATGCACAGGGAGCGCTCCAGACCCGGAGGTCAGGTCATGGCCGAGCTTTATGACAAAGCCCTGGAGAGGAAAAAAACCGGCCGGGATTTTCCCGGACTGGGTATGGTCATCGGTGTGGACCAGGAGTTCGAGGTGGACCAGGAAGCCGAAATGACCCTGGAAAACGACCACCTGAGCCTGCAGGAAGCCGGACAGAAGGTGAGTAACTTCATCCTGGAAAACATTCTTTGCAAGTAACAACCAAGCCCTACTGTCAATGCACACCTTTTATCTACCCCCGGAAAAGTGGCAGGAGCCTTATTGCCTGGAGTCTGATGAAGCACACCATTTAAGCCGGGTGCTGCGCATTAGTGCCGGTGAAAAGATCCGTGTCCTGGATGGGCGGGGCAGACTGGGTATTTTCGAGGTCCGTACCAGCAGCAGGAAAGAAGCCGGTTTGTTTCCGGAAAATATCTGGAGGGTGCCAAAACCGCAGACCAGGTTGCACCTGGCTCTGGGCTGGAACAAAAGTTCCCGGCGCTCCTGGCTTCTGGAAAAGGCGGTTGAACTTGGGGTATGGAGGCTGGTTTTCTGGACCGGCAAAAACAGCCAGGGCAGAATGGACAATGCCGGCTATGAAAAC
>PWSL01000111.1 GCA_003563255.1 Desulfonatronospira sp.
GACCCGTCAGACACAACCAGATAGCAGGAGGAAAATTTGTCTACGCTTTATCGCAGTCTGCCTTCGGTGGACTCGGTCCTGGCCGGAGCGGTCCAGGACCCTGATCTGGCCGGGCTGCCCCGGAATATGCTCCGGGACCTGGTAAATGACTTTCTGGACCTGTGCCGCGAGGAGATACGCTCCGGGGTCATAGCCCGGGAGAGCGACCTGGAAGCCCAAGTACTGCAGCCAAGGTTGCTGGCCTACCTCAGGGCTCATTCCAGGCCGCATTTCCGGCGGGTCATAAACGCCACCGGGGTGGTTATCCATACCAACCTGGGCCGCTCCATTCTCACCCACGAGGCTGCTGCCTCAGTGAGCGAGGCATGCAGGCACTACTCCAACCTGGAATTTTCCCTGGATACCGGCCAGAGGGGCAGCCGGTATTCCCACGTCGAAGACCTGCTCTGCCGCATTTCCGGAGCCGAGGCCGGTCTGGTGGTGAACAACAACGCTGCCGCAGTCCTGCTGGTGCTGGACACCCTGGCCAGGGGCAGGGAAGTGGTGGTTTCCAGGAGCCAGCTGGTGGAGATAGGCGGGTCATTTCGTATCCCGGAGGTCATGGCCAAGTCCGGCGCGCATTTAAGGGAGGTGGGGGCCACCAACCGTACTCACTTAAAGGACTACCGCCAGGCCATCGGACCCGAAACCGGGGCTCTCATGAAAGTGCACACCTCCAATTACCGCATCATCGGGTTCTACAAGGAAGTCCCCCTGAAAGAGCTGGTTCAGCTGGGCCGGGAGCATGATCTGCCGGTCATCGAGGACATGGGCAGCGGCAATTTTTTTGACTTTCAGGCCCACGGTTATAACTTCATGCCTGAGCCCACTGTGCAGCAGGTAATCCGCGACGGGGTCTCGGTGGTCTCCTTCAGTGGGGACAAGCTTCTGGGCGGCCCCCAGGCCGGAATTATCCTGGGGGAAAAAAAATATATAGATCCCATCAAGAAAAATCCCATGAACCGGGCCCTGCGCATAGACAAGATGACCCTGGCCGCCCTGGAGTCGACTCTCAGGATGTATTTGGACCCGGACCTGGCTAGAAGCAAAATCCCCACCCTGCGCATGATAACCGCCGGGGAAAAGGATCTGCTGCAAAAGGCCCGCAGGCTTAAAAACCGCATCCGAAGAAATATCAAGGCGGACATGGAACTTGCAGTTTTTCCGGCCCAGTCCAGAGTGGGGGGCGGGGCCTTTCCGGAGCAGGATCTGCCCACAACACTTGTGGGCATCAAGGTTGCCGGATTGAGCTGCCAGGACATGAGAAACAGGCTTTTAAATACCGACCCCCCGCTGGTGGGGCGGGTTGAAGAAGATTTTTTCTGCCTGGATCCCAGAACCATTGACGATTCTGAAATGGGGATGGTGGTTTCGGTGCTCAAGGATATCCTTTGAGAGTAAAGACAATTAACTGATAATACAGGGGAATATATGGAGTTCAAGACCAGGAACTGCTGGGAAGTATACAAGAGCAAGAAACACAGGGGGGCCATGGACAAAATGGCCCGAAGGTACGTGGAGTTTCTGAGCCGGTGCAAGACAGAGCGCGAAACCGTGGAGTGGGTGCGTTCCAGGGCCGTGGAAAGCGGTTTTTCAGAGGACTGGAGTTCGGATAAGGTTTTCAAGGTGCACAAGGGCAAGAGTATCTTTCTGGCCTGGAAGGGAAAGCAGCCCCTGGCCCAGGGAGTGCGCCTGCTGGGGGCGCATGCTGATACCCCGCGCCTGGATCTCAAGCAGAGACCGGTTTACGAGGAGTGCCAGGTGAGCCTGGCCAAGACCCATTACTACGGAGGCATTCGCAAGCACCAGTGGCTGGCCAGGCCCCTGGCCCTGCACGGGGTGATAATCAAGACCGACGGCACCAGGATAGACGTCAATATCGGGGAGAAAGAAAGTGATCCGGTGTTCACCGTGTCCGACCTGCTGCCGCATCTGGCCCAGAAACAGATTGAAAAGAAGCTGTCCCAGGCCTTTGAGGCTGAGAAGCTGAACGTCGTCCTGGGTCATATGCCTTATTCCCGGGACACAAAAGACTCCGGGGAAGAGGCGGAAAAAAAGGCGGTCAAAAAAAACGTCCTGCACCTTTTGAACCAGAAGTTCGGTATTGTGGAGGAGGATCTCTACAGTGCGGAACTGCAGGCGGTTCCGGCAGGACCGGCCAGGTTCGTGGGCCTGGACCAGGGGCTTATCGGCGGATATGGTCATGATGACCGGGTGTGCGTCTTCACCGGCATGGAGGCCTTTTTGCAGAAGGATGAGCCCCAGTATACCCGGGTGGCCATTTTCTGGGACAAGGAGGAGATCGGCTCAGAAGGCTCCAGCAGCGCCAGGTCCCTGTTCATGCAGTACTGCCTGGAAGAACTCATAGAGAACTGGGAGCCTGCGACCCGTCCCAGGACCATGTTTGCAGCCACCCGGGCAGTATCCGCTGATGTGCACGCGGCCATGGACCCGGATTATCAGGATGTGCATGAAAAGCTTAATGCCTCCCTCATAGGCCACGGTCCTGTCTTTTGTAAATTCACCGGACACAGGGGCAAGGTGGGGGCCAATGATGCCCACGCCGAATACATCGGCTGGCTGCGGGCAATTCTCAACAGGGCAGGGGTACCCTGGCAGATGGCTGAAACCGGCAAGGTGGACCTGGGCGGAGGCGGCACAGTGGCCAAGTTCCTGGCGGTATACGGCATGGATATTATAGATTTCGGCCCAGGGGTTCTGGGGATGCACAGCCCTTTTGAGATCGTGAGCAAGGCCGATGTCTACGCGGCTTATCTGGCCTATTCGGAGTTTTTCAAGGCCGGGAACAACTAAACCAACCTCTTACAGGAGTTAAAATGCCTGTCATAATGGGTACGGCCGGGCA
The DNA here is from genome assembly GCA_003563255.1 of Desulfonatronospira sp. Lineage (GTDB taxonomy): Bacteria > Desulfobacterota > Desulfovibrionia > Desulfovibrionales > Desulfonatronovibrionaceae > Desulfonatronospira. The sequence goes on from PWSL01000111.1 coordinate 2,906, forward strand.
TATAGATCACGGCAAGACCACACTCGTCAAGGCCCTGTCCGGCATGGAATGCGACCGGCTGGTGGAGGAAAAAAAACGCGGCATTACCATTGAGCTGGGTTTTGCCTTCATGGACCTGGAGCCGGGAATGCGCCTGGGGATAATCGATGTCCCCGGGCATGAGCGTTTTGTCAAGAACATGGTTTCCGGGGCCTCGGGCATAGATTTTGTTTTGCTGGTAATCGCGGCGGACGAAGGGGTCATGCCCCAGACACGGGAGCATCTGGATGTATGCACCCTGCTGGGGGTGGAGACCGGACTGGTGGCCCTGACCAAGACCGACATGGCTGATCCCGAGTGGCTGGAGCTGGTGCAGGAGGATGTGTCCGACTACCTGCAGGACACTTTTCTAAAGGATGCTCCTGTGGTCCCGGTTTCTGCGCATACCGGCCAAGGCATCCAGGAGCTTCTGGGGCATATCCGGCAGATGGCCGGGGAGTTCAAGCCGCATCGCCGCTCGGATCTTTTCCGTCTGCCCATGGACAGGATTTTCACCATGCGCGGACATGGTACAGTTATCACCGGGACTACTGTCTCCGGCCGGGTGCAGGTTGGTGACGAGATCATGGTCTATCCCCAGGAGATAACCTCCAAGGTTCGCTCCCTGCAGGTGCACGGGGAGCAGACCCAGGAGAGCCAGGCCGGGATGCGCACCGCGGTCAACCTGCACGGACTGGAGGTGGAGGACCTGGAACGCGGTTTTGTTCTGGGCAAACCAGGCACCCTTTTTCCCTCCAGGGCCTGGGACCTGGAGCTTACCCACTTAGAATCCGCCCCCAGGCCCCTTAAGCACCGTACCCAGGTGCATTTTCATCACGGGGCCAAGGAAGTCCTGGCCAGGATCTATCTCCTGGACCGGGACAAGCTGGAGCCCGGGGAAAGGTGCGTCTGCCAGGTGCGTTTCGAGGACCCCATGGCCGGTGTTTACGGAGATCGCTGCGTCATCCGCTCATACTCCCCCCTGCGGACCATTGCCGGGGCCGGGATAATAAATCCACTGGCGGGCAAGGTAAAAAGGTTTTCTAACCAGGTACAGACTCTGGAAAGACTGGCCCGGGCCAGGGCCGAAGAGCTTATCCAGGTGCAGCTGGAGATTGCCGGAAGCAAAGGTCTTTCCCTGGCCCAGCTGGTGATCCTGACAGACCTGGAAAGCAAGGAGC
>PWSL01000192.1 GCA_003563255.1 Desulfonatronospira sp.
CACCTCTGTTGCCTGGCTTTTTCATCTAAACGTCTGGTGGCCCTGGCCTTGCCCAGGACCAGGCAGGCCCATTGATAACTGCGCAGAAAACGCCGGAACTCGAGATCCGGATAACGCTCCTGCCTGTCCAGCATGCTGCGCACATAACCCCACCACATGCCCAGACCGCCCATCAACAGAGGGGGGCGGGTCATGCGGTACAGGGCACTGGCTGTCATATAGGCCAGTCCGGTGCCCATAAAATACTGCCCGTAGCCGTGGCGCATACGTCCCGTCCACAGATTCTGCTGGCTGGATCCCATGGCTCGCAGGTGGATGAACCGGGTCCGGGGATCATCCCGGCTGCAGGCAACCCAGCCCAGCATGCGGCATTTGTGGCAGTCAATGCCGTCCCACATGACCTGGCGCACAAAGCCTCCAATTTCCTGAAAGCATTCCCGGCGATAAAACTTGGTCATGCCCGCGGACATTTCATCCCCGATTTTTTCGCTTACCAGGTCATCATGAACCCCGCTTTTGTAATACGGCTTGCCACTGCAGGTCCCCAGACAGGGCTCCTGCTGCATCCAGGATATGAGGGTCTCAAAGTACCCTGCAGGTATATCCAGATCCAGGTCAAACTTACACAGGTAATCGAACTGGTTTAAATCAATGCTTTCCAGACCGGCGTAAAAGGCATCGATGACACCGGGGCCCACCGCCCTTTTGCCTCGGTCCTTGCGCTGCACAATTTTAATCCAGTCCACCCTGTCTGCGTACTCCTGCAGAATCTCAGGGGTGTCATCCCTTGAGCCGTCGTCAACAATCACCCAAAGAGCCGGCTGCACAGTCTGCTGCAGGACACTATCCAGGCATTGACGGGCATAATCTGCTTCATCCCGGCAGGGGGTAATCAGAACATAATTTGAACCTGGCATGGGTTTATCTCCGTTTTATTATTTATGATAAAATCTGAACCGGCGTCATTAGACCGACTGCTGTGTCAGCAACGCTGTCTTCAATCTCTGGACATTTATTTCCAGAGAAAATTCTTCCAGTATCCGCCTGCGTCCTCTCCCGGCAAGACTCTGCCTGTTCCTGGGATCCTTAAGCATGAGTTCCAGGGTTTCTGCCAGGGCATTTATGTCTTCAGGCGGAACAAGCCAGCCGTTTTCCCCGGAAGTTATCAGCTCCCTGATGGTCGGCAGGTCCCCGCTGACACAGCAGATCCCGGCAGCCATGGCCTCCATGAGCACCACCGGAATTCCGTCCTTATCCCCTGTTGCATCCAGGCGGCACGGCAGGGCAAAGATATCCGCCTGGGGCAGCATCTCCAGTATATCTGTGTTATCCATGGAACCCTCAAAGGTGACCACATCCTGAAGTCCAAGACTTGCGGCCAGGGATTCCAGGTTTGCGCGCTCCGGTCCATCGCCGATAATCCTGCACCGGCAGTCCCTGCCGGATGACTGCAGAACCTGCAGGGCCCGCAAAAGCAGGTCAAAACCCTTTTTAGGGACCAGCCGGCCCACTCCGATAATCAGTTCAGAGCCGTCATGACCCTTTTGCGCATCACCAGTTTCGGCTGTATCCACACCGCAGCGCACCACCGGGTATTCTGCATCAGACCTGTCCACGATGCCCTTATAAAACTCACGATGCCAGTAGCTGATGCAGCGCACAAATCCGGCACGCTCCAGCTTCTGCTTCAGCAGGGATCGATCCCGGAATATATCCGCTGCATGCCCGGTAAAGCTGAACCCGATGCCCAGCTGCATGGCTGCATACATGGCAATGGTTGTGGGCACATGGGCCATATGTGCATGAATGTGTTCCGGCCTGTGCCCGCGGCTTCTCCCGGCCAGGGCCAGGCCCCCCAGTCCCTGCCACAGGATTTTGAAACGGCCCTTGCGCGTGGACACATCTTCGGCCTTTAAAGCGTCCTGTACTGCAGTCTTAAGGGTCGCGGCAGAGATCACTGGATGCCTGGCGGCCTCCTTTACAGCATCCAGCAGCATGGCCATTGTCCCCTTTCCATAAACCTGAATGGTTTCCTCAGCCAGGGCCCTGAGCTGCAGCCCGTTCCAGTCAGTACCCGGGTGGTGCACCGAGGCAGGCAGCACTTCTATTCCACTCTCGCGCAATCCAAAGACTTCGCGGTAGACAAAGGTCTCGGACAGCTTGGGCAGCCATGGAGCCATCATGATGATTCGCATATCTTTTCTCATGCCTGCGGGACCTGGTCTTCCCCGGCAGAATAAGGCTTAGTGGAACCAGCAGGCAGTTCCGGAGGGTGAATAATCCTGGCTGGAATACCTACTGCAGTACATCCGGGGGGCACATCCTGAAGCACTACGCTCATAGCCCCTATCCTGGCTCCCTGGCCGATACGTATGCCTCCCAGGATCTGGGCATAAGCCCCGATCTCCACATGGTCCTCAAGCACTGGAACAGGTCCCCCCTCAGTGCGGTTTCCAATGGTCACTCCCTGGCGCAGGGTGCAGTTTGCTCCAATATTTACCTTATTATGCACAAATATATTTCCAAAATGATAAATTCGCAGGCCTGGACCGATTCTGGTTTCCTTGGTAAAGCTGACACTGGTCAGGGTCTCAACCACACGAAACATAAACCAGTAAAGCCTGTCCACAAACCAGCGGGTCACACCGGGCCTGCGTTTGTCATTCCATCTTCCCAGGCGGTATACAGCTATCGCCCACAAGGACTGCTCCCGCAGAAAGGCCCTACTGGGATAACGTGCCCGGTCCGCTTTCCAGTCCGAGGGGCGACTGACTACGTTCTTGTACTCTATAAGCCCGGCCTTTCTACCCCGCGCCCGATCCAGATAACAGCGGACATGACCCACTGCCTGAGCCCACTTGCCCAGCATGGTCAACACTGCAAAAGCCATGGCGCTCTTTTTTTCCAGAGATGCCCGGGATTTTACGAAAATACGCCCCGCCTGCAGCAACCAGGCTCCCGCAGCCAGGGCCAGACCCAGTACAGCTCCAGCCCAGCCCATCAGAATAAACATGACCAGCATCAGCAAAAGCGAGGCCAGCCCCCAGCCCAGGCTCCATATACGGGCACTGCGCACCATGGATCTGAAGGGAATGTCCCCGGAGCTGTCGGCTGCAGGCCTGCAGCGCTGATAAACATCCAGGGAACCATAACCGCCGCGGACCATACGCCTCCACCACTGCCGGAACCTGTAAATCTGGGCGTCATGCAGGGTCATTTCACCCTGCGCCCTGTAAATCTTCCAGCCTCTGGCCCGCAGACGGAAACACAACTCAGGTTCTTCTCCTGCAATAAGTTCCTGGTTGAACCCGCCCACCTGAGAAAAAGCCTGCACCCTGTAAAGGGCGTCGCCCCCCACTGATTCAGCAGGCCCCGGAGGCGCATCCCATTCCATGTCCGCCATGGCGTTGTAGATTGAGCCTCCGGGATCAACCTCCCTGCGCCGCCCGCTTACTGCAGCGGCATCAGGCCGGTTGCGGATAAACTCTACTGCTTCAGGCACCCAGCCCTGGACCACTGTGCAGTCACCATCAAAAAAGTGCACCCAGACTGTATCCGGCTCCAGCTCCAGAACCCTTGCAAAGCCAGCGTTGCGGGCCCGGGACATGGAAAAGGGCTTCTGCATGTCCAGCTCCACCACATCCGCTCCCAGGCTGCGTGCCAGGGTTGTGCTGGAGTCGGTTGACCCTGAATCCACATACACTAAGGGGCTTCCCTGTCCCGCCAGAGACTCAAGACAGTTTTGCAGCCTGTGACCTTCGTTACGACCGATAACCACCAGCCCGGGACAAAACTCTTTACCTGCGGTGTTTAAATCATTTTGCAATACAACTCCTCTTATCTTTGCAGCCAGTCAGTGAAATGCCAGCCGTCAATGAGATCTATGCCCAGCGTTGATTTGACCACGTACAGGATGGTAAAAACTCCCACTCCCATAAACAGGGCTGCCAGCAGAAAAAAAACCATGGACAGAATTCCCATGCTGGTCCACCCGGCATAACTGCTGAAACTCTGGATGAAAGTTGGCTGCTCGTCCTCTATGTCCTGGGCCGCCTGAACCAGACAGCCCTTTTGAGATCCCCGGCACAGGGTATGAG
>PWSL01000129.1 GCA_003563255.1 Desulfonatronospira sp.
ACCAGCCAGGAACCGAGTATAGAGCGCAGTATCGCCAACCTGGTGCTGGCCCCGGATGGAACGGTTACTTTATACATCCTGGGGCAGCCGGTCATGATCAAAGGAGGACCTTATGGATGATTCCCTGACTCCTGAGGAAGTGGCCATCCTGATCCAGGCCCGCCAGATTCAGAGAAAAAAAGGGCTGGACAAGGACTTTGATGCCTCGGATGTCTGTCAAAGAGCCGGGATATCCCGTAAAACCGGATACGAATGGGTCAGAAAACATATCCCGAGGGCAACGGTACAGACGAGGGGGAATTCAGCCAGCTGAAAAGAACCATAGAGTGCTCCTGGGGACAGGCCCTCACTTATTTTTGTCTCAGCTATCAATCCCTGGGGGTAGAAACCAAAATGAATACTTACCTTCTGTCCTTGTTTTCGGGAGTGAAAAAGATCTTGAGTTTGCGAACCACAGGATTTTTGGCGTCGGCAAAAAAATCGTAAGGGGCTCTTTTGAGTTTGCGCCATTTTCGGATGCAGGAAGGAGTCTTGTTCTGTTTTAAACTTTGTTCCTGATTTAACTGTTTTTGCCTGTATTCTTCAACAAGACCCATAAAATACCTGGAGCAGTGTTCAGGATCTATCTCTGAATCGTCACTGAGCCTCCAGTCCTGATAATCATAGCCAAACTCTTTGAGCCATGGGGTTATGGCCGGCTTTAGAACCTGGACATCCTCCTGGGTGAACCAGACCCTCCAGCTGTCGGAACTCTTGGATCGGGCAACCCGCTTGAGTCTGTCCGGCACCCTGGCTTTGCCGGTGATGTTTATACCCAGAAACTTCTGAAGGGGGGAATAGTTTTCAGCGACAAAATCCTCGTATTTGTATACCAGGCTGCCATTCATACCTGACAGGTACTGATGCAGAAGCCGCATTGAGTTGTTGATCTGTTTTTTTTGTTTCTTTATCTCAATTTTTTTTCCTGAAAACTCGCTTAGTCTTCTCAAAATCTCCAGGTAAGAAATCTTTGCAGGGTGGGCCTCTTTTTCTTCAAGACACTGTCGGACCTTGTTCACGTAATCGTCTTGATCCAGTAGATCGGAGTGGTACTGGGAGTACAACAGAGCACTGATCAAACGGTCCCTGGGGTCCCGGATGATGGTTATTTTGTAGTCAAAACAATTAAATGAATCCACGGTCAGTTGCGGGCGGATGAGTACTTTGGCCAGTACGTCCCGCTTTTCATTCACCAGGTCTGCTGGGCATTCGTCAGCCTCGAAGACAATCCTGGGTCTTTTGCCGAAGGAGTTGAAGAGCAGGTAAAGCAAACCTGTCGTACCGGACTTGGGAAGTCCGGCAATCAAAATTTTCATGTAAAACCTCTTCTTTTTTTAAGCTGGAAGGGGACTGGCTCTTTTGCCGCCGGATAGTCTGCCTATTTTACGGTTTGAGGTCGGCAAAAGTGCCTGTCCCCGGGGGCCCGAATTCATTTTTACTGTTTTTCAGGGAAAAAGCTTAAAGGGGACTGGCTCTTTTGCCGCCGGATAGTCTGCCTATTTTACGGTTTGAGGTCGGCAAAAGTGCCTGTCCCCGGGGCCCCAAATTCATTTGTGCTGTTTTTCAGGGAAAAGTCCTCAAACTGCAGAGTCAGGTTGGGGTTGTAGCCCGGATCTCTGTAGAGAATATGTCCCCATTTCTCTTTGATATAATCCTGTTCTTTCTGAAGCAGAAGCTTCTTTTTAGGTGTATCAGCAGTTCCGCGGCTCTTGGATTCATGATGATAAAGCCTGGCAAAAGGTGTCCAGAGATTGCGGTACCCGGCACGGCGGACCTTGAGGCACAGGTCCACATCGTTGTATGCCACTGCCAGATCAGCCTCCAGTCCTCCCGCCTCTTGAAAGACCTCTTTTCGCATCACCAGACACGCCCCGGTTACAGCGCTCAGGTTCTGGACCAGGTTTAGACGCATTTCATAGCCTGGGTGGTTGCCAAAATAAAATCTGTGGGAGTGACCGGCCACCCCCATAATACCAAGTATTATACCCCCATGCTGTATTGTGCCGTCAGGATAATAGAGTTTGGCTCCCACGCAGCCGATGTCAGGCCTGTTGGCCTGGGAAACCATCTCAGTCAGCCAGTCTGAATGCATTACCTCAATATCGTTGTTTAAAAGCGCTAGCATGCCCCCTTTTGCCCGGTCTGCCGCGTGGTTGTTAATAAGAGAATAATTGAAGGGGCTGTTCCAGGTCAAGACTGTGATCAGAGGATGCCTGCGGTAACCGTCCAGCAGGCTTAAAGCAGCTTTCTGCCGGCTCTGGTTGTCCACAATCAAAATCTCAAATCCTGGATAATCCGTATTTTCCAGGATGGATGTCACGCACTTTTCAAGGTACTCAGCCTGATCCCTTGTAGGTATAATAATTGATACCATAGGAGGAGCCGGAAGGGCGTATCTGATTCTCCATGTGCCGGGAAATGGCCCTGATTCTACTGCTGCATTTTGTTTTTTTAGCTGAAGCCACATGTCCAGCTTCCTGCTGTAATCCGGACTATTTGCAGCAGCATCCTGGCTTCTATGATAAAGTACCTGCGTAATATGCTCCACCTGATGAGCACTTATCATGGCGGTACAGGCAAGGAGCATACTGTAACTGCATTTTATATCTGTATCCCATCCTGAGTGAGAAGCCGACAGCAGGGTTTTTCGATCCAGGGCAGCCATGCAAAAGATGTAGTTGTGCGACAGAAGGAGATCCGGGTTCCAGTCAGGCTTGAATGAAGGCTGTACCCGCCTGCCCTGCTGGTCAAGGTGGTCATGATCACTATAGATAAGACAGGCCGCAGGATTTTTCCGGCAGGTCTCAAGCACCTGCTCCAGTGCATTGGGAGCTAGAGCGTCTCCAGGGTATACCGGTACCAGAAAACGTCCCCGGGCACGGGATGGAAGTTCCCGGGCTTCTATAAGCCTGATTTTCTGGTATTCAGAAAATTTGTGCACAACTTTTTCAAGATCAGGACGATTCTCTGGACTGCAAACCAGAAATATTTCCTCTGGAGGTCTTGTCTGGCTGGTCACAGAGTTCAGTGTCCGGAACAGATACTTCTCTTGTGCACTGTCAACAGGAATATATACTGTGAAAAACTCACCATCGCTTAAAGTAAAATTCTTGCTTGTCTTTGAAAGGCTCTTTTGATTATGATTGAGCATTGGCTCGTGGTTGACAATCCAGGTCTGGTACCCGAGAAAGCCATGGTCCAGATGTCGAAAAAAAGTCTGGTCGTAACGTGTTTTAAGCTGGGGTGTTGAGCCGATAATGCTCATGATCTCCCTGTGGTCCATGCTCTGGAATTCAGGATCTCTGGCCTTGAGCCTGGCCAGCATGAGCTCACGGGCATAAAAAGGGAGCAGGCGCACGAAACGCAGATGATTTACAATAAAACCAATATCCGGACCTTTTCTGCCTTCCACCGGATAAAGCCGCATGTTGCGGCATTGACGTCCTATATGGATAATTCTCTTGGTCTGCCTGTCATTGGTATAGGGTAGAAAAGCCTCAACAGTATCATTGCCGACGCCGTAATCCATGAGTATCAAAGCGTTGCCGGCTGTGGTGCTGCTTGTGACCCTGAGTTCCACCATGTACCATCCAGGAAGAAGCAGAGGGTCCTTAATCTCAAGGCATGGCTCGCAATCATGGGCAACAACACTGAACAGCCCGGTATTGTTGTTTTTTTTGAGTTCAGACTTGGGCACAAGTCCAGGCTGCCTCATAGTCAGGGAGCGCAGCGGCCTGCACAGTCCATGTATGATATTCGCCAGAAAAGGGTTCATTCGAATTTTACCTGAATCATCCCCGGAGAAAACCTGAGTAATAATAAGTTATCAGTTAACAGAGAACAATTAACTAATGCTGGCCTTGCCCGCAACCCAGATAAGAAAAGAGTTTTTAGCCCACCCCAGTTGAATGGAAGAGATTCAACGGGGCAGGCAGAGCACCCCGGTTAAATGCGCTACGCTGTCCTTCGGAATTTAACGGGGCAAGCACCCCAGTGAAATCCGTCCCAGTGAAACCCCCTTTGGGGAGTCCCATGGGACTGTTTCACGGGATAAACTG
>PWSL01000210.1 GCA_003563255.1 Desulfonatronospira sp.
ATGGTCTGGCCGTGTTTCTTTTTGATGTAGGCCAGGGTGTAGAGGTTCCAGAAGATGATGCTGGTCATGCCGGATATGGCTGCGCCGTAAATGCCAAAACTTGGGGTGAGGATGAGATTGAGGATGATGTTTATTGCTGCTGCGGTCATGACAATATTTCTGAAGGCCTTTTGCCTGCCGGTCATGTTCATGAAGACCCCGGTGGAGCAGCTAAACTGTTACAAAAGTTCGATGTTCAGATCCTGGCCCAGACAAGCACAAACACCAGGATAGACAGCAGGTGCAGAGACTGGTCAAGCAGGTTGATGCTCAGCCAGACCTTCATGTGTTTTTTCAGGAAAGCTTTTGTTTCCTGTTGAAGAGGTTGGCCTCTGATCCATTTCCAAAGATCCTTTCTGGAGAAGATATGAAACTCCTGTTTGTCTATAAGGATCTCCTCGTAATATGTCCTGGAGATATCCAGGAGGTAGTGCACCAGCAGAATATAAACGGAAGCATAGATCTTCAGGCTTAAAGGGTAGGGCCACAGCCAGAGCCAGATCAGCAGGGCATGTATCAGGGCGTGCCGGAAAATGACCTGGGAGCGGCTCCAGAAAGAACCGCTGCGTTTATTTCTGGCCATGGATGGAGAATATATCAATACATCTCCGCACAAGTGGGCTGCCAGCATCAATAAAAAAAGTGTGAGCACCTGTTACTCCGCCTCTTTGTTCTGGGCGCGTCTGTTCTGCAGACAGCTCTGGGCCTGCTCCATGACCGTGAGCACCTGCAAACCGTTTTCCCCGTCTGTAAGGGGGGTCAGATCCTGCTCTATACAATCGATGAAATGACTGAGCTCTGTCTGCAAAGGCTCTCCCCCGTCTATCTTGGGAATCAGTATATCTCCGTATTTGTATGAATAATGAAACTCAGCAAAAGAGTCGTAATACTTTGGACCCTGCACCCCTTTATCATAGATTCTGATTTTTTCTGCAGGCTGGATGTCATCATAGACCAGCATTTTTTCACTGCCCACCACTGTCATTTTACGAACCTTGTCCGGGTCCAGCCAGCTCATCTGCAGAAAGGCGATGAGGTTGTTTCCAAAGTCCAGGGACAGAGTGGCTACATCCTCGATAGCAGGATTGATGTGGCATGCCCCGAAAGACTGCACTGATACAGGGTTTTGCTCCAGGAGATGGAGCACAATGGAGATATCATGCGGGGCCAGATCCCAGATAACATTGTAGTCCTTTTGAAAAAGCCCCAGGTTCAACCTCTGGGCGTTGATATAATAGATATCGCCTAATTCTCCGGATTTAATGATCTCTTTGATTTTTCTCACAGCCGAGGTATACAGAAAGGTGTGCCCGACCATGAGTTTTCTTTCCTGTTTACGGGCCTGCTGGATGAGCTCCCGGGCCTGCTGACTGCTGGAAGCCAGGGGCTTTTCCACAAAAACATGCTTGCCCTGTTCCAGGGCCTGTCTGGCCAGTTCGAAATGGGTGTTGATGGGGGTGGCGATGGCCACAACCTGGATATAAGGATCTGACAGTATTTCCTGGGACATGGTGCTGGTCTGGACAAAAGGGTAAAGTTTCCTGATGTGAGCCAGTCTTTCCTGGTCCAGGTCAGCCACTCTGCTGACCTCTGTCCTGGACATCTGGCTGAAATTGCGGATGATATTCGGACCCCAGTATCCGCAGCCGATTACTCCCACCTTTATCATACTCCCTCCCAATTATGTTTGACTGCCCACCTCTACCAGACCTCGGACATCAGACCAAAACCAGAGGTCAGACATCAGAGATCAGACGTCGGCGGAAAGCTGATACAGACCCGTGCTTGTCTTCTTCCACCGTAACCATTCAGTGGGGAAGATACCGGCCGACTTCCGTCCTAAAATCCCCCCTTGCCCAGGAAAATTGCCGGAAAAGTATTCACGATGATTCTTATATCCAGCAAGATGGACATATTGCTTACATAATACAGATCCAGAACCACCATTTCCTGAAAATTGACCGTACTTCTGCCCAGGGCCTGCCAGATGCCTGTACAGCCGGGCAGGCAGTTCAGTCTTTCCTTGTGCCAGGAGTCATAGATCTCCCATTCATAGGGCAGGCAGGGCCTGGGGCCGACCAGGCTCATATCCCCCTTGAGCACATTGTAGAACTGGGGAAACTCATCCAGGCTGGTTTTGCGGATAAACCTGCCGAAAGGAAATATCCTGGGATCATTGGTCATTTTAAAGACCTTGATCTCGTCTCCGGCGGATTCTTTTTCCCTGGAGCTTTCCTTGATGAAGTTCTGAACGAATTCCTTGTGCTGGGTACATGCCTCGCCGCAGTGCATGGACCGAAACTTGTAAAAGGTAAAAGGCCGTCCTTCATGGCCGATCCTGGTCTGCTTGAATATCACCGGCCCGGGTGAGGAAAGCTTGATCCCCAGGGCGATTAGAGCGAACAAAGGCGAGAGTACAATGAGGGCTGTCAGGGAGGCTGAAAAATCAAAAGTTCTCTTAAAGGGGTAGGTGGCGGTCTTTCTGGTGCTCTGGGCCAGCATGACCAGGGGAATGCCCGCGTAAGACTCCACGTTGATTTTGCTGGTCACAATCTCCAAAAGGTCCGAATAGACCCGGACCACGCATCCGGTCTTGAGGCAGGCCTCCAGGATCCGGATCAGCCTGGTATAAGGGGCTTTGTGGATGGCTATGATTATTTCATCTATATCCAGTTCAATAATAAGCCTGTCCAGGTCCTTCAGGCGGCCCAGATTTTTATGTCCCTCTATGACGGGAGTGCCGGGCTCCTTGTAGTCGTCCAGAAAACCGGCGATATGATAGTTGAAAAAGCGATCCGAGGACAGTTGCCCGGCCACGTATTTGCCTGGTTCGTCCGCTCCGACAATCAAGACCTTCTGAGGGTAGAGATTTTTCTGGTGCAGAAAAAAAAGGACCTGCTTCATGAACATGGCCCTGACCAGGGTAAGCAGGGCCAGGCTGATGAAAAAGAAGTATAAAAAAATCTGCTTGCCGTGTTCCATCAGAAAATCCGGATTGTAGAATACCAGGATGACCACGCAGAGCAGTATGCCGATAACCAGGGATTTCAGGATCAGGATAAACTGCCTGTACCTGGTGACAAGAATGTTTCTTTTATAGAGATTGTTGAAAAAAAAGATTACAACAATAATCAGGCTGAAGAAGATATAGGAGGAAAGGCAGTTCAGGATGCAGCCCAAGCTTTGTCCCGTCCATTGATGCAAAGGCCCGGGCATCAGAATCAGGGTCAGCAAAAAAGAAAAGAGCAGCAGGAATATGTCCAGGAATAAAAGGTAAAACTTGAATCTGGGTTGGTTTTTCAACATATCTAAACCCTTTGTTTGATCACCCTGGCGGGATTGCCCGCTACAACCATATTATCTGGAATATCCCGGGTGACCACGGCCCCGGCCCCCACCAGGGCTCCCTCTCCTATGGTCACCCCGCAGAGAATAGTGGCGTTGGACCCGATGGAGGCCTTATTTTTAACCAGGATGGGCACACAGGTCCAGTCCGCCTCTCCCTGTATAGACCCGTCAGCGTTGACCGACCTGGGATCTGAATCATTGATGAACATGACCCCGTGACCCACAAAGACTTCGTCCTCAATGGTCACCCCTTCGCAGATAAAGGTATGGCTCTGAATCTTGCAGCGCCTGCCGATCTTCACTCCCTTCTGGATCTCCACAAAGGTCCCGATCTTGGTCTCATCCCCGATCTCGCAGCCGTAGAGGTTGACAAAGTCAAAGATCCTGACGTCTTTGCCAATCTTTACGTCTTGGGCGATTTTCTTCAGTGATTCAGACATTACATTGCCTCCTGCCCACTAAGCCACACTAAGTAACACAAAGTAAGAAACAGAATATTTTAGCCGCAAAACGGCCACCAAAACTTCGTGCCCCCTTCGTGTAACTTCGTGGGCAAAATAATCTTTTAAGAATCTCTGCCCACGAAGCCACACTAAGCTACACCAAGAAAGAAACAGAATATTTTAGCCGCAAAGCGGCCAGAAAACTTCGTGCCCCTTCGTGTAACTTCGTGGGCAAAAAAATCTTTAAAGAAT
>PWSL01000165.1 GCA_003563255.1 Desulfonatronospira sp.
GCTCCGCGTCCACAATGACCGCAGGAGCGGTCGGGCTACGCTCCCACGCAGAGCGTGGGAGCGATAAACCCCCAGATTATGCAGGCATTATGTAACACTTATTTTATGACAAACCCTTAGTGGACGCAAAGCGTCCTGAAGATGTTCCCACGCAGAGCATGGAAACAAATTTCGAGCAAAGACGGGGCTTGAGCGCCTGGTACCAGGACTGTTCCCGCTAAGAACCAGCCAGATCATTTGGGACAAGTGAGTCCCGGTGGAGCCAGTCCCCGTGCCACATGCAAATGGCTAAACTGTTACAGTGCGACATGCGGGACAGTCATATCTGTTTAAAGTTTGTGCAAAACGCCTGATTCAAAATAATTCTTTTTTTACTTGAAAAAATATTAGACTTTGTTTAAATAATACAAGTTTGACTTTGCGCCATTGTTTTATCTCTTCCAGGCACCCTGTCCGGGAGAACAGCAGGCGGTATTCTGCAGCCGGTTTTATCATGAACAATGCCCGGGCATTTATAACAGCCCGCTGCAGATCCACCTTTCAGCCTGGCACTACAGCGATACTTAGTGGCTTACTCCTGAAACCCTGTTACAAAAAACAAGAAAAATTTAGCCATGACGGGGGTTTAGCACTTGGCACTGGGACTGTTTCATTTTTGGACACTAAGCTCAGGTGCTCCCCCCGCCGCGCAAGCGGCTGATGCCTTTTCCTTGCGGGTCCCGCCCCGTGAAACAACGCTGAAAGCGTTCCTGCGCAGCAGGGTTTCACTGGGGTCTTATTCCCGCAAGGAAAAAACAAGCTTCTTCAATCTCTTTTATCTGTGTCAATCTGTGTGATCTGTGGGCTAAAAACTCTTTTCTTAATTGGGTTGCAGGCAAAGCCCGCCTTAGGCTTTTATTCTTCAACAATTAACAATTAACTGACATCAATTTCTTTTTCTGACAGGCTTTCAGGAGTAAGGTAAGACATGAGCAAGCTGCATAAAGCTCTGGACAAGGCCAGAGAACAAAAAAACAGGGGCACCACTTCTGTTGCCTTCTCACCTGACCAGGACAGGCTGGCCAGGGCCTATGAGAGGGCTTCCAGAGACCTTACAGACCAGACCGCATCACCTGTAAGATCTGCAAACAGAAAAGCTGCCCGGGAAGAGGGGGTCAATCCCAGTTACACCCGCACCCAGGTTTTTACCCCTGATGCCCGGATCCTGGAATCCAACCGCATAATGACGCCTTCAACAGATCCCAGGGTAAAGGACTACTACGACATTCTGCGCACACAGGTCTTGCAGCGTACGATTCCCAATGGCTGGAACAGCCTCATGGTGACCAGCGCCCATCCGGGAGAGGGCAAAACCCTGACCTCCATCAACCTCGCCCTGGCCATAGCCCGCCAGGTTCAGCAAACCGCCCTGCTGGTGGGGGCCAATTTCAGAAACCCCAGGCTTTGCTCCTGTTTCGGCCTGGATGAGGACAGGACAGGTCTGGGCGATTATCTCCTGGACAGTGTTCAGGTCCATGATATCCTGTTTTCTCCGGGCGTTGACAAGATGGTCATTCTTCCGCCGGGCAAGAATATGCCGGCTACTGATATGCTGGGCTCTCCCAGAATGAAAAACCTGGTCCAGGAGCTAAAGACCAAGTATCCGGACAGGTACGTCATCTATGACTGCCCTCATGTGCTGGACATGCCGGATTCCCTGGTCTTTTCCTCCTACGTGGACGCGGTGCTCATGGTGGTCCAGGCCGGGAAGACGCCTTCCCAGGATGTCCAGGAGGCCGTGCGCACTCTGGAAGAACAGGGGGTGAATATCATCGGCATGGTCCTTAATGCAGTACGTCAGTAGTGCCTTACTGCTCAAAGTCTGTCACAAAAAAAAGAACCACGCGAAGCGCGGTAGACAAAATGAGCAGGATAATCAATCATCTGTCCCCATCGCCAAAGGCGAGTGATTACCTTTTATCCCGCCTTCCGGGCGGGATAAAAATCTTCTCTCTTCATCACTCTCTTAATCCTGTAAATCCTGTCTAAAAAACTCTTTTCTTTTTCATAGCTTATAAGTATAACCACCACTAGACAAAATGAGCAGGATAATCAATCATCTGTCCCCATCGCCAAAGGCGAGTGATAACCTTTTGGCCTGGCCTCCGGCCAGGACAAAAACCTTCTCTCTTCATCACTCTCTTAATCCTGTTAATCCTGTCTAAAAAACTCTTTTCTTTATCTTAGATTGCAGACATAACCCGCATCAAATAGGTAGTCGAGACCAAAACAGAAAAAACTCAACAGGCCGCCTGGAATATGTACACAGATTTCTTCAAGCTTAAAGACAAGCCTTTCAATATAGTCCCCAATCCGGATTGTCTCTACCCCAGTTCCAGGCATCGCCTGGCCCTGACCTATCTGGAGTACGGCTTAAGCCAGAGTATCGGATTCATCCTGCTCACCGGTGAAATCGGCATCGGCAAGACCACCCTTATCCGGAAACTTTTGTCCAATCTGGACTCATCGGTTGAAACCGCCCTTTTATCCAATACCAACCTGTCAGCTGACGACCTTCTAAAGCAGGTCATGCGCGAATTCGATCTGGAACCCGAACCCAGCGACAAGCCGGCCAATCTGGACATATTCAATTCTTTTCTCATAGACAGGTATTCCAGGGGCATAAATTCCCTGCTCATCATTGACGAGGCCCAGAACCTGTCCCTGCCGGCCCTGGAAGAGGTCCGCATGCTGTCCAACCTGCAGACCAGCGAAGACAACCTGCTGCAGATCATGCTCGTAGGCCAGCCCGAGCTGAGAGCCAGGATCAGGGACCCACGCCTGGCGCAGCTGGCCCAGCGCATTGCGGTCAGCTACCATCTCTCCCCCCTGGAACGTAGTGATACCCGGGATTACATCCTTTACCGCCTGAAAATGGCCGGCCGGGAAGATGACGGGCTTTTCACTCCGGAAGCCACAGACCTGATACATGAAAAAAGCAAGGGGGTCCCCAGGTCCATAAATATCCTCTGCGACATGGCCCTGGTGTATGCCTTTGGAGACGAGGTCCAGGTTGTAGACAGAGCCCTGGTGGAACAGGTTATAACCGACAGGGAACAGGAAGGAGTGGTCCCTGAAGGTGCGGTCTGGGTGGAATCCGGGGAATCCCTTGGTGCCTCGGAAATCCCGCAAGGAGAGACCGCGGGCCGGCTTACCCACCTGGAAAAATCCACGGCTGAACTCCGGGTCATGATCCAGCAGCAGGGCCGGGAGCTCCAGGACAGGCTCGCCGAGGACAAGGACAGGCTAATCAGCACCCTGCAGGAGTTACTGGAACAGGAGCGGGCCAGGTCGGACAAGTATTACCTCAAATATTTCAACTGTATCAAAAAAATGCGAAGCCTTGAGCAGACTTTGTCCGACAAAAACGGACCAACTCCAACAAACAGCCCCGACAGCAAGGATACTCACCATGAAGATGATCCAGCCCTGCAGCTTATAAAAGAACCGGACCCGGCACAGGAACCCCTGCATACTTCAGAACATCCCCATGACCCGGCCCCCCGCCGCCCCGGATTGCTCCGCAGACTCTTTTCAACTCGCAACTCAAAATAACCCCCAGTCCCACGCAATTAAATATCTTCCCATATACAGACGCACCGCCCCCCCGACCCCCGACCTCCGACCCTCCGACATCCGACATCCGACATCCGACCCCCGACCAAATCGAAAAATTTTGATTGAATAATGCAAAAATATCTAATAGACTTCCTCCATGGATAAAACCAGTTAAACCCCGATCCAAGGAGAAACCATACATGACATCCATCAAAGACCCGCACTCCAGCATCGGCCAGTTTATCCAGCTGGCAGAATTAAAACGCATCGCCGCCTACGTGGAAAACGCCATGACCAACGGCACCAACAAGCGCCTGGTAATTACCAGCCCTAATAAAGGAGAAGGTAAAACCATGCTTGCAGCCGGCCTGGCGGTACAGGCCGCCGGTACTTTCAGCTTCAAGGTCCTGGCAGTGGACCTGCACTGGCGTGCCCCCAGCCTGCACACATACTTTCAGAAGGAGCAGAACTTTGATGACTCCC
>PWSL01000069.1 GCA_003563255.1 Desulfonatronospira sp.
AGGCTGCCTTTTCATTTGTCACGAGAAACGAGTGACAAATGAAAAAAATTATCCTGTCTTCCTTGGCGATCTTCGCGCCTTTGCGTGAGAAAAAATGGGTTGCGGGCAAAGCCCGCGTTAGACAGGTTGAAAAGATTTATAAGTTTCGCTGTAGTGATAGTAATTGCTTTTGATTCTGCAACCATCAAACAAGGAGTTTAGTGATGAGAAAAATAGTTTTGAGTTCAATGGTGATTCTTAGTTTTGTTTTGAGCCTGACCTTCTCCTCCAGTGCCATGGCCAAGAACGAGGTGCGTTTTGTTTATGTGCCCTGGACATGCGTAACCATCAAGACAGAGGTAGCAGAATTTATCCTGGGCAATCTGGGCTATGAAACATCGAGCATGATGCTCTCAGTACCCATAGCCTACCAGGGTATGGCCAGCGGCGATGCCGACGTCTTTCTGGGCAACTGGATGCCGACCATGAAAAGCATTGCCGAGCCTCACTTTGCAAGCGGCAAGGTCAAGCAGCTCAACCCGGTGATGGAAAACTGCAGGTATACCCTGGCTGTCCCCACCTATGCCTACAATGCCGGACTGCAGCACTTCCAGGACATCGCCGGGTTTAAAGACATCCTGGATTACAGAATCTACGGTATCGAGGAAGGAAACGACGGAAACGAAGTCATTGAAAAGATGATCAATGAAAACATGTTCGGCCTGGGCGACTTCGAACTCATCCCTTCCAGCGAGAGCGGCATGCTCTCCCAGGTTCAGAACTTTGCCAGAAATGAGGAATGGATCGTTTTTCTCGGCTGGTCGCCCCACTGGATGAACAATATCATCGACATGCAGTACCTCAAGGGAAGCGATGAGCGCACTTTCGGCGAAAATGACGGTACGGCCACGGTGTACATCAACATCAGATCCGAATTTGACCAGGAGCAGCCCAATGTGGCCAGGTTTCTGGATAACCTTGTCGTGCCCATCGACATGATCAACGAAGCCATGACCATGCTTCATGAGGATAACACTCTGGGGGACCTGGATGCCGGACTGGCCTGGCTGAAGAACAACCCGGAAGTCTACAGGGGATGGCTCGACGGTGTGACCACAATAGACAATAAGCCCGCCCTGCCAGTAGTTGAAGCGGCTATGGCCCGGTAAGCAGGGGCAATGCTCAGGGTCTGATTTATCGTAACCATTCAGGGGGCAGGTGCCGGCCAGGGGACAGTCCCCGCGACACCTTTTCTGCGCCATATGCAATAATTTCAGACACAAAATTTTGTGAAGCTGCATAATCATTGCTTAGCGGGGGACAGTCCCCCTGGCCTTGTGCCATTAGTCATCACCGAGGACTCCCCTGAATGGTTACGATTTATCCCGTTATTCCATGTCAGATCCTGGGTATTATTATTACAGCAGCAATATGCAGTATACATGTCTGCGATGCACAATAAATCTCTGGAAGAATAACTTCCTTGCTTTTCAGGTAAGCCCGCGCTCATACTTATCTACCGCAAAAGTCAGGAGTTGCCAATGAAAGAGGCCAGGCCTTCAATCCATATCCGTACCCGCTTTGACCTGTGCACCGGGTGCATGCTCTGTAAAACATCCTGTTCCATGTATATGTTCGGGGGATTCAACCCGGGAAAGTCCATGCTTAAAATCAGGCATGCCCTGGAAAACCTGGCTCACATACCTGTTGTTTGCGAGCACTGCGTTCATCCCTTATGCCTCAAGGTCTGCCCGGCCCAGGCCATAAGCAGGGATGAACAGACCCGGGCAGTGATCATAGACCAGGACAAGTGCGTATCCTGCGGCTTATGTGCAACATACTGCCCTCTGGGAATGATTTATGAGGATCCGGAAACAGGCAAGGCTTTCAAATGCGACCTGTGCCGGGGAGAGCCCGCCTGCGTCGGGGCATGCCCTTTCAATGCCCTGGAAATTATCGCCAGGGACCAATCCGTTGGAGATGATAATGAGCGCTGATTCATGCATGGGCCTGATGCTGCATATCGACCTGAATTCTGGAAAATTTTCAGATCTTGCTGTGCCTTCCTGGCTCAGAAAAGCCTACCTTGGTGGGAAGGGTTTCGGGGCCAAGCTTTTGCTGGACCTTGTACCTGAGAAGGCCGATCCTCTCGGCCCGGACAATGTGCTTATGTTTCTGACCGGACCTCTGACCTCAACACCTGCGCCGGCCATGAGGGCCTGTGTCGTTACCAAGTCTCCTTTGACCCATACATTTCTGGACTCCTACTTCGGCGGATATTTTGGACCGGAAATCAAGTATGCAGGCTATGACGGGCTCATCTTTACAGGAAGATCGCCTGAACCGGTATATTTTCGTCTGGACTACACCGGACCGGCACTCATATCAGCCGAAAGTCTATGGGGACTCGGAGCCATTGAGAGCAGTCAGGCCATCAAAAAGCAATTCAAAGATCCTGAGCTGAAAACAGCAACCATCGGTCCTGCTGGAGAAAATGCTGTCCCTTACGCCCTCATCTGCTGCGATCACAACCGTCAGGCGGGACGTGGCGGTGCCGGAGCGGTCATGGGTGCAAAAAATCTCAAGGCCCTGGCCATAAAAGGCAACAGTCTGGTCAGATTGTTTGACCAAAAGTCGTTTCAAAAAGCTGCAGTCCTGGCCAACAAGGAGATAGCCGCAAGCCTTGACTGTCAAGGACTCATGGCTACCGGGACCGCTGGCTCAGTTGAATTCGCCAATGAAATCGGACTTATTCCGGTCAGAAATTTTTTTGACGGGACGTCTCCGCTGGCTGCAAAACTTGGAGACAAGGGCCAGTCCCAGAAATTGTGGCTGAGCAGATCAGCCTGTTTCGGATGCCCTATTGCCTGCTCCCAGATGGGTGCGGTCCGGACCGGCAGGTTCGCCCCCTTTGTCACTGATACTATAGAATATGAAACCGCTGCCATGCTTGGGACCAACCTTGAAATCGGAGATCCCAGGGCTGTAGCCCACCTGAACAGACTATGCGATGAACTCGGGTTAGACACAATCTCGGCCGGGGCCTGCCTGAGCTTTGCCTTTGAAGCGGCAGGCAGGGGACTGATCAGCCACCTGACTGATCACAAGCTTGAATTCGGCAATGTCCAGTCTGCAGCCGAGATGATCAGGCTTATCGCCAATAAAGAGGGTGAACTGGGGACTCTCCTGGCGCTGGGGGTCAAAAAAGCGGCTCAGCAGCTTGGGCCTGAGGCTGAATCCATCGCCCTGCATGTCAAAGGCATGGAAATGCCGGCCTGGGGCCCCAGGGGGGTTCCGGGGATGGGGCTGGCCTACATGACTGCAGACCGCGGTGCGTGCCACCAGAGAGGGTTTCCTGTTGGGTATGAGGCGACCGGCATGGAATGGAAAGGCCGGTCGGTCAGGGCCCTTGAGCTGGAAGGCAAGGCTGAGCTGGTTTTTACGCTGCAAAACTACCTGGCCGGCACCGACTGCCTGGTCAAGTGCGACTTTGGTGCCATGGGGGTGACCCCCGGGACTTACGCCCTGCTTTTAAACTCAGCCGCTGGAACAGATGTGGACGGTTCATTCTTCGATCACCTGGGGGAAAGGATCTGGAACACCACCAGGCTTTTCAACATTAGAGAAGGCATGGACATATCCCAGGAAAGGCTACCCAGGAGGTTCACTGAAGAACCCTTGCCCAGCGGGCCTTACAAGGGGCACAGGATCACTGAAGAGGACATGCATTATCTTCTCCAGGATTATTACCGGACCAGAGGCTGGGATGAAAAAGGTGTTCCCACCAGCCGGATCCTGGAGAAAACAGGCGTCGTGCGGGACAAGAGTTTCGGTACTTAGGGATTAGAAAAATACTGATATACCGCCATACTGTCCAGATGCATACAGGATATTATTGTTTGCAATCACGAGTCTTCTTTCTTATACTGCTATCATGCAACCCAACAACGACACTTAGAAAATGGGTTACCTGTTAAATCAGGGACAGGGTAACAGTTTAGCCCTTTTTTTGGAAAGCAGGGGACAGGCACCCCAGCCCTTATGGGAGTATGGGAGTATGGGAGTATGGGCGTATGGGAGTCAAAACATCCTTACAC
>PWSL01000236.1 GCA_003563255.1 Desulfonatronospira sp.
CACTAACTTCTCGATGCGAGGGAAAACGCTGAACAGATATAACAAGATGCGACTGAAATAAGTCTTATTTCCAGTCGCAGTAGTCAGTGGCCAGTAGTCAGTAAAATCAAAGAGTTAGATGATCCAAATTTACCACTACCAGTAAATATCTGACTTTTTGCAGGTGCATCAAAATAAAATCGGGGAGAGCCGGTCCCCGGAGGTCTGTAAAAAAGTATCCCTGTAGGGCTTACTCGGAGATAAGATATCATGTTAACTGAAAAATACAAGGTTTTGAAAGCCCTTGGCTATCTGGGCAATAATTTTCCTGACTTTATACCTGATGTTGTGGTGGTGCTTGGAAGCGGTCAGGGAGACCTGGCTCAGGAGTTCAGCCCCTTTGCCGGTCTGGATTATGCACATATTCCGGAGTTTGCAGTCTCTACAACCGCCGGACATGCAGGCACCCTTTTTCTGTGTCGCTTCCAGGGCGTTGCTCTGGCTATAATGAGCGGCCGGGTTCATCTTTACGAGGGTTGCAGTCCGAACGAGGTGGTCCGCAACCTGCGCGTTCTTGGCATGTGGGGTGCAAAAAAAGCGGTTTTGACCAATGCGGCAGGAGCATTGAACCCTCTATTTTCCACTGGAAGCATAATGCTGGTAACGGACCATATCAATATGACGGGTGAAAACCCTCTGGCTGGTGAAAACCTGGAATTATGGGGTCCCAGGTTTCCTGACATGAGCAGTGCTTACTGCCCGGCACTTCGCAACCTTGCATTTAAGAAGGCTCTGGCTGCCGGCATACACCTGGAAAGGGGGGTTTACATGGGGATCAAAGGGCCCTCTCTGGAGACCCCGGCAGAGACAAGAGCCTTTAGAAGGCTTGGAGCTGACGCCATCGGAATGTCCACCACCCTGGAAGCAATAGCCTCTAGACACATGGGAATACGGGTACTGGGATATTCCTGTCTGACCAACAAAAACCTCCCGGACTGCATGGCCGAGACCTCCCATGAGGAGATCCTGGCTGAGGTTCGTAAGATAAACAGAAATCTGGTGACCCTGCTGAAAGAAACCCTGCCCCATATCGGCCGGGATTGATGCATAATAATAATGTTTTTTCTGCTGTCCTGAAGACCTTGCTGATCAACCCTGTAATAAGTCCGGCAGCCGCCGGTTTTACAAGGAGAAAAAAATGTCTGATTTTGACCCCCGCCATCTGGTAACTGAGCTGGAAGATAATGTAAAAAAACAGGATCTGATAAAGGCCAAACTGGTTCTGGAGCACATAGACGGAGTTGATTTGAAAACCCAGAAAAAGCTGTTGCATATCCTGGAACACGGCAAGCCGGATTTTGCCGGACCTCTGCTTGTCTCCCTGATTTCCCAGAATGCTGATCCAGCGGGACAGCTTCCAGAGTTGAAAGGAGCGCTTATGGCCGTCGCCCTGCGGCATCCAGGCATTCTTTTGAAAACAATCGAGGACAAAGTTGCTCCCAGGGAAGTCTTTATCAGTATGGCCGGCGAACTCAGAATGCAGGAGGCCGCTACAGGACTAATGGAGATCCTGGTGCGGGAGATGGACGAGGACATTTTAAAAGAGGCTGTGACAGCCCTGGGATCCATTGGGGATCCATCCGCCACCAACGCCATCAGTGAATTTCTGTATTCCAATCACAAGTCCCTTATCATCGCCGCCACCAGGAGTCTGGGGCAGATAGGCACCCCCACGGCCATGCAGAGACTGTCAGAGAAGATGGGTAGCGACCCCCAGCTGGATATCCTGATCCTGGACATATTTTCCCAGGTCCAGGACCATGTCTCGTTGAACAGACTGAACCAGTCCCTTTGTTCGCATTATGCACACCTGAGAAATTACGCCAAGTCCAAGCTTGTACGCATCGGACCCAAGGCTGTACCCATGCTGTGCGACAATCTTCTGCATGACGACCCGGACCTTTTGATTCATACTCTGAATGTACTTGGAGATATCGGGGATTCTTCAGCCCTGACCTTTATCCGCAAAATGCTGGGAAAGGAACCCAGGGATCCCAATGTGCGGTTTGCAGCTTACGAAGCACTGGGGCGTATGCCCCTGGATAAAGGAGCATATATCCTGGCCAGGGGTCTGACGGATCCCGAGGAGCATGTTTGCGTGGTGGCGGCCTCGGCCATTGATCAGAATCTGAACCAGGTCCTGGCGGCCGGGGTGAAAAATATGGTCCGGCAACGGGACCAGGATGCAATAAAGACCGTTCGGGCCATAATCAGCGCCCAGGCCAAGAATCTCTTGATAGCGGTTCTTGAGGAAGAGGCCTTTCAGGAGATGGCCGTTGATTACCTCTTGCAGTGTACCGCTCCTGATGTCCGGGATAATTACAGAGCGCTTTTGCAGAAATACGGCTATATGGATCTGGCCCGCAAGCTGCAGATACAGGAGTCCAGGGATGAAATAAGACCTCTGGCCCTGGCAGTGGATGATTCAAAGATGATTTTGAAGATTTACAAGTCCACCCTTTACGAACTGGGTTTTGAGCCGGTTTTGTTTGAATATCCGGCCGAAGCCCTGGAATGGCTGCAGAAAAACAAGCCTGAGGCGGTGTTTACGGATCTGAATATGCCCGAGATAACCGGAATCGAGTTCATAGGCAGGGCCAGAGAACTATATCCGGAGCAGGGCCTCCCCATAATCATGGTCACCACCCAGAACGAGGTCCAGGACAATGAAAGGGCCAGGCAGGCCGGAGTAAGCGATATCACTTTCAAGCCCTTCACGGCTGAGAGCCTGAAGCTGGCCCTGGATGGGGTCAGGCAGACCGGCCGGCCATCCACTTGATCTGTCTGCAGATCCCCATGAGCAGATTGAATTCGTGCTGCCTGATGCCTGTTTTGGCCAGAAACCTTTTCAGGGGCAGCATGAAGTAGTCCGGGTTGTCCGGCTGCAGAAAATTTATGAGCAGCAGGGCCTCCTGAATGTTCTGATGCAAGAGCTGCATCTGCTCCTGGGTGGCCGGGGGTGAGTCCCAGGAAGGAATGTAGCGGGTTCTGGCGGCCGGGACGTGCTTAAAACACTCGTACAGGACCAGCAGCACTGCCTGGGAGAGATTGAGCGACCAGGCCTCGCTGGTGGTGGGGATGGAAATTATGCGCGGGCAGAGCTCTATTTCGTGGTTGGCCAGACCCTTGTCCTCAGGACCGAAGACCAGGGCGGTGTCCTGGTCCAGGGTTTCCGGGCGCATTATTTCCTGGGCCGCCTGCCAGGGCAGAAATACGCCCTTGCGCCACCCACCCACCCGGGCCGAAGTGGCAAAGACCCGGTGAAAGCCCTTCAGAGCCTGTTCCAGGTCGGGGTAGTGTTCAGTTGAGCGCAGCAGTTCAACTCCTCTGGAGGTGGCCAGAGGCGCGGCCCTTTCCGGCTCGAAGGTCTGCGCCCCTGTGATGATCAGCCTGGAGCAGCCCATATTGACGCAGGCCCGGGCTACAGAGCCCACGTTTTCCGGGTACTTGGGACGGCAGAGTATGACCGCGATGTTGTTCATGTGCAGGTGCCCGTCGTTTGTACCTGTGCTGTCCCAGGACTTAGACATTGAACCTGAAGGTGATGATGTCCCCGTCCCTGACTATGTATTCCTTGCCCTCAAGGCGCAATACGCCCTGCTCCCTGGCCTTTTTAAAACTCTTGCAGGCCACAAAGTCCTCCCAGCCCAGCACTTCGGCCCGGATAAAGCCTTTCTGTATATCGGAGTGGATCACCCCGGCGGCTTCCCAGGCGTTTTTGCCTCGCTTCAGCGGCCAGGAACAGACCTCTTTTTCCCCGACGGTGAGAAAGGTGATGAGCCCCAGAAGGTCGTAAGCCCGGCTTATGACCCTGTCCAGGACCGAACCCTGAATACCCAGTTCCTGCATGAATTCCAGAAGTTCCTGCCGGTCCTCAAGCTCGGACAATTCCCTTTCCAGCCTGGCTGAAAAGGCGACATGCCCCATACCGGTACTATCAAGCGGGGTCTTGAAGCCGCCCAGGCTGTCCTCGGCCACGTTCCAGGCATAGAGTACTGGTTTGGATGAGAGAAAAGCAAAACCCCGCAAAGCATCCCTGGCGGCAAGGTCTGGGTATTCCCTCAAAGGCCTGTCCTGTTCCAGGATCCCCCGGGCTTTTGTAAGCATTTCTTCCTGGCCGGGGTCATGGAGGTGCTTGGCCTTTTTCTTGTCTTCCTGCATCCTTTCCAGTTTTTTTTCAATAACCGCCAGATCCGAAATAATGAGCTCGGCCTCAATGGCGTTCAGCTGTGCTATCGGGTCCTGGGTACCCGAGTAGGCGTCCAGGACCACCAGCAGGCATTCGAATCCCCTGATATCGCTTAAAATTTTATTACCCAGAGAACTTGAGCCTCCTCCGGGCAGGTTCATGAATTCTATTTCGGTGTGGGTGGATTTTTTGGGTTTAAACAGGTCGCAAAGAGGCTCCAGGCGTGGCTCAGGGACTTTTACCATGGCCCGGTTGCCCGGGGTGCCAGGACCGGCCAAAGCCCTGAAAAGCTCGGACTTGCCGCTGCCGCTGAAGCCGATAATGGCTGTTTTCATCTCATCTCCGGCATTTGATATTTTTTCCCGCAACAATTGAAATCAGACCTTCAAACAGGAAGCCTGAAGGACTTAAAGCAAAAAACAGATGCTGACAAGAATAAGGACAAGAACATTTTTCCTTGCCAAAGAAAAATGCTATGCTTATAGGCACCAACATTATGAGCAAAGATCTTATCATTGTCGAGTCGCCGGCCAAGGTAAAGACCATCAGCAAATTCCTGGGCAGGGATTACATGGTTGAGGCCTCAGTGGGCCATATCCGGGATCTGCCCAAGAAAACACTGGGTGTGGATGAAGCAAGCGGATTTCAGCCTGAGTACGAGATCATCTACGGCAAGAAAAAGGTGGTCAACAAGCTCAAGCAGAGCGCTTCCAAGTCCGGCAGGGTTTTTCTGGCCCCGGACCCGGACCGGGAGGGTGAGGCCATTGCCTGGCATATTGCCGAGGAAATAAAGTCCAAAAATTCCAATATCCACCGTATCCAGTTCAACGAGATCACACCCCGGGCGGTGCAGGAGGCCCTGCAGAACCCAAGAGAACTGAACCAGAGCCTGTTCAACTCCCAGCAGGCCAGACGGGTCCTGGACAGGCTGGTAGGTTACAAGATCTCTCCCCTGTTATGGAAAAAGGTCAAGCGCGGTCTTTCAGCCGGCCGGGTGCAGTCCGTGGCCCTGCGCATGATAGTGGAGCGCGAACGCGAGCGCCAGGCCTTTGTGCCGGAGGAGTACTGGGTTTTTAAAGCCTTGTTGCAGAATCAGGCCCAGGAAAGCTTTGAGGCGGGACTGTGGAAGATTGCCGGTAAAAAGGCCCATGTGCCTTCCGAAAAAGAGGCCCTGGCGCTGGAAGAAAAAGTCAGGGGGGCTTCGTTTACAGTGCAGTCTGTTGAGGAAAAAGAGAGAGCCAGAGACCCCAAGCCGCCCTTTATCACCTCCACCCTGCAGCAGGAAGCCAGCAACCGCCTGGGATTCGCCGCAAAGCGGACCATGAGCGTGGCCCAGCGCCTGTACGAAGGCCTGGACCT
The DNA here is from genome assembly GCA_003563255.1 of Desulfonatronospira sp. Taxonomy (GTDB): domain Bacteria; phylum Desulfobacterota; class Desulfovibrionia; order Desulfovibrionales; family Desulfonatronovibrionaceae; genus Desulfonatronospira. Next base: position 5,588 of record PWSL01000236.1, read on the forward strand.
GGGGGACAAAGGCACAACCGCCCTTATCACCTACATGCGGACCGATTCGGTGCGGGTGGCCAAAGAGGCCCAGCAGGAGGCCAGGTCCTGGATCGAAAAAAACCTGGGCAAGGATTATTACCCAAAAAAGACCAGGTTCTTCAAATCCAAGGGGTCGGCCCAGGACGCCCACGAGGCCATCAGACCGGTGGATCCATCCATCACACCGGAAGAGATAAAGTCCTACCTGTCCCGGGACGATTATGCGCTGTACAGGCTGATCTGGTCCAGGTTCATGGCCTCGCAGATGGCCGCAGCCAGGTTCTGGGACACAGTGGTGACTATCAAGGCCGCGGATACCTTGTGGCGGGCCAAGGGGGAGCGGATAATATTTCCCGGATTCCTGCGCATTTACACCCCGGGTGGAACCCAGGAGGACACCCTCCTGCCGAAGCTGGCCAGGGATGAAAAGCTGGCCCTGGAAACCCTGTCCAAGGAGCAGAAATTCACCCAGCCCCCGGCCAGGTACAGCGAAGCTTCCCTGGTGCGCAGGCTGGAGGAACTGGGCATCGGCAGACCCTCCACTTATGCGGCTATTATTTCCACTCTCCTGGACAGGGAATACGTAACCCTGGAGGAGAAAAATTTCCGGCCCACGGAGCTTGGCTCTGAAGTGTGCGATCTCCTGGTGGAGCATTTTCCGGCCCTGCTGGACGCCGGCTTTACCGCCCAGCTGGAGCAGGATCTGGATACCATCGCCCTGGGTGAAAAGGACTGGGTGGAGGTGATGCGCGCTTTTACCGGGGAGTTCTACCCCACCCTGGAAAAGGCCCGCAAGGCCATGGCCTCGGTCAAGGGAGGCAAGGAAACCGATATCAAGTGTGAGCAGTGCGGCGGGACCATGCTTATCCGTTTCGGGCGGAACGGGGCTTTTCTGGCCTGTTCCAGCTACCCGGAATGCAAAAACACCAGCAATTTCATCCGGGATGACAAGGGCAGCGTGCAGCAGGTTGAAAACGAGACAGTGGAGCGCGAAAAGGTGGGGACCTGCCCGGATTGCGGAGGTGCCCTGGTTATCAAGAAGGCCCGCACCGGCAGCCGCTTTATCGCCTGCGACAACTACCCCAGGTGCAAACACAGCGCTCCTTTTTCTACGGGAATCGCCTGTCCCATGGACGGCTGCACCGGGGAACTGGTGGAGAAGAGCAGCCGCAGGGGAAAGATATTTTACGGCTGCAACAGGTATCCCGAGTGCGACTATGCCCTGTGGAACCCGCCCGTGGCCAAAAAGTGTCCGGAGTGCGCCTCAAAGGTCCTGGTGCAGAAAAACACCAAGACCCGCGGGGAACATCTGGACTGCCCCGTGAAAGGATGCAAGTACTGGGAGGAAATGCAAGGTTGACGGATGTCAAACAATAAGGGCTGAGGTAAGCCGGTCCCCGTCGGGGCTGTATATCTTGTCTCTCTCCGAGCAGGAAGCCGACCTGCAGGTAAGGATCTTAATGAGCAGCTGACGGGCCAGGAAGCCATGCCACAAGAAAAGTGCTGAACAGATATTTATTTGATAACCACCCAGTATTTTTTTAGAAACCCTATGGGGTGGTAAGACTCTTTAGCTTTTTGAAGGCCTGGATCGCCCATGTCCTGCTCCCGGTTGACTATTTCAAAGTCCGGGGCGGAGTTTTGCAAAAACAGGCTGTTCATAGCCTGGTATACCCCCTTGTGTTTAGGGCAGCCTTTTTCAAAATGGATAAGCAGGGTATGGTCCGGCAGGGCTTCGGCAACGGTAAAGGCCGCCATATTGCCGTTCACCATAATGCCGGCCCCGAAAAGCCCCTGGAGTTTTTCCCAGGCGTTGAACACCCGGACCACCACCTGGTTTTCCGCCTCCAGGGTCTGAGAGTCCTCGCATTCCTTCCAGAGACACCATTCCGTCTGCAGTCCAAGTGCGAATTCTATGTGTTTGCGGTCCAGGGGGACGTAGGTGTAAGCGTTGTTTTTAACGAACTGGTTGTAAAGATTTTTCTTCTTGTGCCACTTGTTGCCTTTAAGGGCTATAAGTTCCGGCACCGAGTAAAGGTAATCCCAGTGTTCCCGGGCTTCATACACCTGTAACCCGGGCAGGCTGTCCTGCCAGGCATGGGCAAGCTTTTCCGGCACGCGGATAAACTCCGCCGGCCTGGGAAAGCTGTCCAGAAGGCCGGCCCAGTCCACGTTCCAGTCCCCCACTGGAGCCCAGTAGCCTTTTTGAGGTCTGTCCTGCCTGATCCAGGCCAGGCCTTGGTGAAAGGCGATCTCCAGGCCATACTCCTGAGACCAGCCCCAGACATTGGTAAAACTGTAATCTGAAACCGGCTGCGGGGTCAGGGCAAACAAACGGTTATATTCTTCCTGCAGGGATATATCAATGGTTTGAAATTGCATCGGGTTCCTCTTACATTATGGTAAAAGTTTCGACCTGTTCAGCGCTTTTAAGGAAAGCAGGGGACTGGCTCTCCCTGCACTTATTTTTAAAATGCCGTCAAACATCCTTAAGAAAAATAAGTGCGGGGTTGCCTGTCCCCGGTGGCCGAGGCGATAATTTACACAAAGTATCGCTGTAGTGTTATAAGTTTCGCTGTAATGGTAATGAAAAAGTATTAACTTAAATCAGGCATTCCCGGCGGTCAAGTACATACCATCAGTTAGTTGCGGCCTCAAAGCCTGGGAAGGATGCGCCATGAATTCATGGATTAAAAAATATGCCTACGGTCACGTCTGGTCCCTGACCCTCATGACTGTGGCCGCTATGATAATCGCTTTAGCCATTAACGGCATAGCCATCCATCAAAGCTTTATTGCCGGAGGATTTGCAGGCCTTGGACTGCTTCTGTACTATGCTACGGACCAGCTCAATCCCGGCCTGTGGCTTCTGCTTCTGAACATCCCGGTGTTTACCCTGGGACTGTTCATGGTCAGCCGCAGGTTTTTTCTTTACAGCCTTTACTGTTTGCTGGCCATAGCCCTGTTTTTGCAGGTGGTGAACGTTCACCTGCCCATACAGGACCCCTTGCTGGCCGCACTCACCTATGGATCTCTTCTGGGCGCGGGAGTGGGCATGAGCCTGCGTTCCTTCGGTTCCACAGGCGGGCTGGATATTATCGGGGTAATCCTGTATCAGAAACTCAATGTCAATATCGGCCAGAGCAGCTTTGGCTTCAACCTGTGTCTTTTTTCCCTGAGCTTTATGTTCCTGGAGACTGACCTGGTTCTTTACTCCCTTATCAGTGTCTTTCTAACGGCGGTTATAGCCGATTACTTCATGTCCCTGTTCAACCAGCGCAAAATGGTCCTGATAATTACCGCTGTTCCAGAAGTCATGGTTGATCTTATCAGCAGCAAACTGCGGCGCGGTTCGACATATATTTACGGCCGGGGATCCTATAGCGGCAAGCGTAAGAAAATCGTTCTCACAGTGATCAATAATTTTCAGTTGAAAAGGCTGGAGGAGCTGATCTATACTCAGGATACGGAAGCTTTTGTGGTAATAGAGAATACCTTTAACGTCCTGGGCCGGGGTTTTTCCAAGAGGATGCTGTTTTAATGTCCGTGGTGGCTTTGTTGACCGATTTTGGCCTGGAGGACCCCTATGTGGGCCAGATGAAAGGCGTGATTTATTCCCATTGTCCAGGAGCAGCGGTAATTGACCTCAGTCACGGGGTGCAGGCCTTTAATATCCACCAGGCCGGTTTTGTGCTCAGATCTTCCCTGGATTATTTCCCGGATGACACAGTTTTTATTGCTGTAGTGGATCCGGGAGTAGGTTCAGAGCGTGGAATAATTCTGGCTGAATCCCGGAATTCCTGGATTCTGGCCCCGGATAACGGCCTTCTTTCTCAGGCACTTGAGGACGGACTTGTAGGCATCTGTCGTCGTTTTACCGGCAAACCGCCTTTATCAACCACATTTCACGGCCGGGACATTTTTGCTCCCCTGGGGGCAATCCTTGCCAGGGAACAAAAGGTTCCAGAAGGATTTGAGCATTTTGACCAGGAAGAAATCATCAAGCATTATCCACCAGTGCCGGCAGTCTGCAGTTCCGGACTCAAGTGTCTTGTCCTGCACCGGGACCGATTCGGCAACCTGGTGTTGAACCTGGACATCAACAGCTGGGCCGGCAGACTGCAGGGCATTGAAATGCAGGTGGGTGGTTATGACATGGTCCTGGTATCGTATTATGCCGCAATCCCCGAAGGTAAACTGGGCATGGTCACTGGAAGCCAGGGAAGGCTGGAAATAGCTGCCAGGGAAGACAGTGCCGCCCGCCTGCTTGGATTCGGCCCCGGGGATGAAGTCGTATTTTCTTTCAACGCGTAATCAGGAGAAGAAACATGACTAAAACCACCATTATGTATGACCAGGTATGCAAGACCCACCTGGCGGGAAGCGGTCATCCCGAAAGTCCGGCCCGGCTGGATGCCATAGTGTCGGCCCTGCGGCACCTGGACCAGGATTCAAACCTGGAATGGAAGAGTCCGGGACCAGCCCGTGAAGAAGCCCTGCTAAGCAACCATGATTCCCAGTACTTAGACCTGGTGCGCGACAGCGTTGCTGCCGGCAGGCATTCCCTGGGATACCCGGATACCGGAATCAGCAATGGTTCCTGGGATGCCGCCCTGACAGCCGCCGGAGCCCTTGTTGAGGCCGTGGACCTGGTCATGGAGAATAAGGCATCCAATGCCTTCTGCCCGGTAAGGCCCCCGGGTCATCACGCCCGGCCCGGCATGGGCATGGGGTTTTGTCTGTTCAACAACGTGGCCCTGGCTGCCCGTCACGCCATACAAAAATACGGCCTGGACAGGATCGCCATTATCGACTGGGACGTTCACCATGGAAACGGCACCCAGGAGGCCTTTTACGAAGAGCAGGAAGTTTTTTTCTTCAGCACCCACCAGGAGGGCTGGTTTCCATTTACGGGTGAAAGCCATGAGACCGGTTCAGGCAGAGGCAAGGGCACCAACATGAATTGTCCTTTTCCCGCAGGTGCCGGCCGGGATGAGATCCTGCCGGCGTTTACCGGGCACCTGGTTCCGGCCATGGATGACTATAAACCCCAGTTGGTTCTTGTTTCAGCCGGGTTTGACGCCATGAAGGGGGATCTTCTGGGCCGGTTCAATCTTACCCCGGAGGATTTCGCCCGGCTGACAGAGATTGTCATGGATATAGCCCACAAGCATGCCGCGGGCCGGCTGGTTGCCACTCTGGAGGGCGGTTACAGCCTGGACGGCCTGGCCAGGGCCTGCGCAGCCCACGTAAAAACCCTTATGCAAGACGGGTGACAGGCTACAGCCCCATGCCGGGCTTCATTTCCAGGCCGGTGAGTGTAGTTTCGTAGCCTCCCAGATTTTCTATTTCGGATTTGAAACCACTGGAATTCAACAGCCTGATTACACGCTCAACCTTTTCATCACCGATGAAGGCCTCCGGGATGAGCAGGTCATAGCGCTCTCTTGCCAGAGGCACAAAATCCAGTCCCAGAGCCCCGGCAGCGGCCTTGATGCCCAGCCCGCAGTGAGCTGATCCGCTGAGAACGTTTACTGCAACCCCCATATGGGTGTATTCTTCCTTGGAGTAACCTCGCACCTGGTTCGGAGAAATGCCTGCCTGCTGCAGGTGGTGATCCAGAAGAATCCTGGTTCCGGCCCCTTTCTGGCGGTTGACGAATGTTACGTCTTCCCGGGTAAGATCTTCCAGGGATTGAATATTCCTGGGGTTGCCGGGCTGGACCATGAGACCCTGGTGCCGGATGGCCAGGTTTATCAGCTTGTACTGAAGGTCCGGGGCATACTTTTCCAGGAACGGAAAGTTGTAGTCTTTGCTTTGAGGGTCGAAAAGATGCATGCCGGCAATGTGGGTGGTGCCCCGGGCTGCAGCGGTGATGCCCCCCATGCTGCCCACGTGGGTCGAAGCCAGCCGTACCGGGGGGGTGCCCACGGCCAGCTGGTTGGCCAGCAGATCCAGGGTGTTGTCATGGCTGCCCACGGTTACCAGGACCTGGTGTACTTCCCGGGGGCTTCGCAGTAGTTCCACGACAACCTCTTTATCCTGCTGCACTCCCTCCAGGTCAGGAGGAATGCAGGCCACGCCCTGGGCCCGGGTAAGACTGGTCATCATCCCCGCTCCCCTGGGCAGAGGAGTGGCCACATACTGCTCTCCCACCCTCCCCAGGGAGACGCGCAGAAACTCCTGCATGCCAAGCCTGGAAGGTACTTTTCGGGTCAGCCTGGCTGTCACGGTTACCGGTTGCTGCATGGATTTTCCGGAGATATGGTATACCAGAGGCTTCAATATCTGCTCATAGCACACCACCGAACTAACCGGGTATCCCGGAGCCCCCACCAGGATCTTGTTGTTGGAGGAGATGCCAAGCAGGGTAGGCTTGCCGGGCATGGCCTTGAGGCCGTGCACCAGCACCCGGCCCTTTTTCTGGATGATTCTGCGGGTAAAGTCCTTGCTGCCCGCAGAGGAACCGGCACCGATGATCACTATATGGGCCGGGGAATCCAGGGCTTCCTGCAGGGCCTTTTCCAGTAGTTCCGGCTGATCCTTGACCGGTGGAGTGCGCGAAAAGCTGCACCCCCAGGTCCGGGCCATGGCTGCCAGCACCTGGGAATTGCTCTCGATGACCTGGCCGGGACTGGGATCCGGCCTGGAAGTATAATCCAGCACCTCATCCCCGGTGGGTATGACGTGAATTTTTACCTCTTCATATACGTCCACTTCCCAGATGCCACCGCTTAGAAGTACTCCGATGTCATAAGGCGATATCTCGTGGTTCCTGGGCAGAAGCAGTTCCGTGGCAACGATGTCCTCGCCTATGCGGCGTATGTTCTGCCAGGGGTAGGCCGGCTGCTCAATGGAAATGGTGTTCTGGTCCTCCTGGTTGATGTTCTCCACCATGATGACGCTGTCCATATCATCAGGTAGAGGATCTCCGGTGTTTATATCCACATAGTCCCGGTCTTTCTGCAGCATAACCGGATTGTCATCCCTGGCGGTGAAGGTGTTTTCAGCCTTGACAGCCACACCATCCATGGCGGCGCTGTGAAAGGTGGGGGAGGAGTACCTGGCCCACACAGGGCTGGAAGTCACTCTGCCGAGGGCCTGGTGGGAGGGTACCTGCTCCTGCCTCAGAATATCCCTGGAGCTTATTTCCTGCAGCATCTTTTCCAGGGCTTCTTCAATGCTTATAGTCTTGAGGTAGATATTTCTTTGAGTATCCATTTTGTAGTCCTTTTTTTCAGTGGTGTTTCAGGTTATATGCCAGGGTGCAACTCCAGCTGGGAATGACATGCTGCGACTGCACGAAGTCTATTTATAATGAACTTCACCGATTCAGGTGGAAGCATAAGTTTTTTTTGGTTGAAGGTCCAGGGTCAGGGCCAGGGGACTGTCCCCGCTATGTAATGATTGTGCAGCTTCTCATAATTTCGCGTTTGAAAATTTTGTATTTTTGCAGAAATAATGTCGCGGGGACTGTCCCCTGGCCGGTATCTGCCTCCCTGAATGGTTACCCAGGGACTATACAGCAGAAAAAAGGCACATTTCTTGAATATATTGAGAGTAAAATGTATCTGTGACTTGTTACTGCGTTCCTGGCTGAAAAGTGAATAAATGTAACCATTGAGGGGGTCCTCGGTGTTGATTACCGGCACAAGGCCAGGGGACTGTCCCCCGCTAAGTAATGATTATGCAGCTTCACAAAATTTCGCGTCTGTACTTTGTGTATTTGTGCAGGAAAAGTGTCACGGGGACTGTCCCCTGGCCGGTTTCGGCATCCCCTGAATGGTTACGAATAAATGATGCTCAACTGGGTCCCGGAGTGCCTGTCCCCTGCTTTCCTGAAAAGCGCTATACAGATACGTATAATAAAACCAGAATAACCCCGCATCAAGGTTGTCATTTATGAGAAGGAACTTTATATTTTCGATGCAGAAAGTGCTGGATCTCAGGGAACAGCAGGAAGAAAAAGCCCGGGAAGCTCTGGCTCAGGTCAGAAAAATGTACCAGGAGCAGAACCAGGTTGTACAGGAGATACTGGAAGAAAGGGTGCGGGCCAGGCAGAGCCTTGGAGCCAGGAAAGATATGACCCAGGCGGATATCTGGCTGTATACCCGTTACCGGGACCGTCTGAATATTGACCTGGTAAGGGCTGAACAGAAGCTGAGCGAGTTATCCAGCGATATCAGCAGGAAACGCCAGGAACTAATAGACATAAGCAAAAAGAAAAAGATCCTGGAGAAATTAAAACACAACAGAAAGGCAAAGTTTGATCATGAGCAGCAACAAAAAGAACAAAAAGAATTTGATGAAATGGCCGTTCTGCGTTACCAGCCTGAGGCCCTCCAGGCTTTTGCAGATGGTCATGGTATTGGCAGTGATTAAGCTTGGGCTCATCTTCGCTCTACCCGGACAGAAAAATCAGGAAGAAATGCAGCCGGTTGAGCAAAAGAATCCGATGCTGGAAACCAGGCTGGCTCTGGCTGCTCCCGGGGACAACAACGAGGTGGATGTCGCGGAGGTAGAAGAAAAAGACATTCCCAGGGAGGTGCAGAGGCTCAGGGAACGTGAGGCGGAGCTTGATCGCAGGGAGCGAAACCTGCGCGATCTGGAAAAGGAGCTTGATGAAAAGCTGGAAGAATTAAGGGCATTGCAGGCTGAAGTGGATGAAATGCTTAAGCAGGCAGATGTGGTCCGGGACGAGAAGATTGCGCACCTGGTGAATGTATATTCCAACATGGAACCGCCCCAGGCTGCAGCAGTGCTGGAAACATTGAATGAGGATATTGCTGTCAAAGTTTTGGCCGGGATGCGGGGCAGAGAGGCAGGAGACATTCTAACCAATGTAAATCCCCAGAAGGCGGCCAGGCTTTCAGAAATGCTGACGGATCTGCAGCTGCCCTTTATTGAACGATAACAAAACTGTTCAGCCTCTTTCAGGATGCGTCTGTATGATGCGACTGCAAAAAGTCATATTTATAGTCGCAGTAGCACTACAGCGAAACTAATTTATTGACCTCCGGGGACTGGCTCTTTTGCCGCCGAATTTTTGCAGCATTTGCAAATTAGCAACCGGCAAAAGTGCTTATCCCAATTTAGTGGCTTAGCACAAATTTCAAACAAAAATGTTGTTTCATTTTTAAAGAAAGCCAAGAGGTTATGCCCACGGAACACACGGAAGAGCACGGAAGTTTTACCTCTCGTTCCCAGGCTCCAGCCTGGGAACATTTAGTTCTTGCGGCTCCAGCCGCTTCTTAAAAAACATGTTTGCAGGGACAGGCACCATTGGTGGACGCGGAG
>PWSL01000287.1 GCA_003563255.1 Desulfonatronospira sp.
CAAATGAAAAACCAAAACCCTTTGTGCTTTCTTCCTTTGTGTCCTTTGCGCCGGGCCTGCCACGCTGAAAGCGTGGTTCAAACTTTCTTGTTTTTTATGACTGGGTTTCAGGAGTAGGCCACTAACCTTCAATAAAGCTACCCGCCGGATAGCCAATCAGCTGGAAATGAAATTATCTCCCCATCGGGGAGAGAATTGCAGAAAGGTCACCCATCAAGTGGCGAATTGATGCCAGTGAATAAAAGGCTGGGAAAAGGCTTTTCTCCGCAGCTTTCCTGGTCCCACTACCGTGCCTTGATGCGGGTAACGGACAAAAAAGCCCGTTTATTTTACGAGTTGGAGGCCATTGAATGCAGATGGAGCAAGGTGCAACTGGAACGACAGATTCATTCTTCTTATTACGAGCGGATCATATCTAATCGCGGCGAAGCCGGCCTGACAGCTCCTGACAGAGAACGCCTGCCTGGGAACCCCAGTTCTCCTGAGACAATGTTAAAATCACCCTATGTGTTAGAATTCCTCGGGTTGCCCGATTCTCCGAGCCTGCGTGAGACCACATTGGAGCAGGCTATCATTACCCATTTACAAAAATTTCTGGAACTGGGAAAAGGGTTTGCTCTTGTCGGGAGACAGAAACGGTTGCGCTTTGACGACACAGACCTCTACATCGATCTGGTGTTCTACAACTGCATTATCAAATGCTATCTGCTGATTGACCTCAAAATGGGTGAGCTTTCTTACAAGGATGTGGGGCAGATGGATGGGTATGTACGAATGTTTGATGATTTGTATACAGCAGATGATGACAACCCCACCATTGGACTGGTTCTCTGCACAAAGAAAAATGAAGCTGTTGCCAGATATTCGGTGCTGAGTGAGCGAAAACAGATTTTCGCTTCAAAATATATGCTTTATCTGCCAAGCGAAGAAGAGCTAAAGCTGGAATTAGAAAAAGAGCGCAAAATGATTGAGGATCACTTGGGGGATAACAAGTGAAACGCCAATTGGCATCAGCAAAAAAACTGATTGAGCACCTCATCACCTGGGGCGAGGTCACTCGATTTGAGCTGAGTGGTATTGCCGGTGCTCAGGAGTGGATTACAACCTTCGAAAACGCAGGCATTTTGCATACAGCAGCCACTGAGATCTGGAGCCTTTCACCCGAATTCTGGAGTCTGCTCCGGGAAGAGCCGGAGAAAGCCGTCCGCACCGCATTGTTTCAGATCCCGGAATATCGTGGCTACCTGATTTCCATTCTTGCCGAAGCTGTTGCATCCGCTGCCAAGCAGGGACTGTATGATGAAATTGAAAAATGGTCCGGCGATGAGCTGCTGCCATTTCTCTCAGTAATAAACCGGATGCTGAACGAAATTGAGGCCGACGGGAAACGAATCATCGATCAGAAGGCGGATCAAATACCCGCTCTGTTTGCATCGCTATCTGAAAGGCAGGACAACTGGGATAACTGGAACCAGGCTTTGCTGGGCAGAACAGCCCGGCCGCAGGTAACCATTCAGGGGGCAGATACCGGCCAGGGGGACAGTCCCCGCGACACCTTTCCTGCACAAATAAAAATATGACAAATGCTAAGTTGTGTGAACCTGTGCATAGATAGTACTTAGCGGGGACGGTCCCCAGGCCTGGTGCCAGCAATCAATAGCGAGGACCCCCTGAATGGTTATGCGGGGACTGTCCCCCTGGCCGGTACCTGCCCCCCTGAATGGTTACCTTCAACGAGTACTGCTCTTTGCATTATATCAACCGCCTCGGCACTGCAGGTCCTGTAGGAACCCGGTCAAAGGATCTGCTATGACTGCATCAGGCCGTGTTTTTTAAGCATCAGCTTGAAGTCCTGAATGCCCACAGGCTTGGGCAGATAGTCGTCCATGCCTTTTTTCAGGAAATATTCGCGGTCTCCTGGCCCGGTGTGGGCGGTAACCGCGATAATGGGAATGTTTTTTTTGCTGCCCAGCCCGTCTGTGCTGCGGATGCTGTTGGTGACCATGTCACCTGTGGTGCCCGGCATCTCTATGTCCATGAGTATGCAGTCGAACTCCCCCATAGCCAGCTCGGACATGACCCGATCCCCGTCTTCCACGGCCACAACCTGGTGGCCCTCGCCCTCCAGGACCTTCTGGAAAAAAAGCCGGGTCAGGGAGTCGTCGTCCGCCACAAGTATTTTCAGTCCGGTGGAATCTTGTCCGACGTTCAGTTTATGGCCCTGTTCATAATAACCTGCTTCTTCATGAGTCTTAAAGGGCAGGGTGACGTACACGGAAGTACCCTGTCCCTGGGTGCTTTCAATGGAGATACTTCCTCCCATGAGTTCTACAAGGCGATGCGTAACGCTCAGGCCCAGCCCGGCACCCTGGTGTCTGCGGGTGCTGGAACCGTTGGCCATGGTGAAGGGCTGAAGTATCGTTTCCAGCTTGTCTTTGGGAATGCCTTCACCGGTATCCGAAACTGTAAAAAGCAGATTCTTTTTTCCCTGCTCTGGGCTGTTGACCGGCGAGATATCCAGGCTGACTGTGCCCTGGCTGGTAAACTTGATGGAGTTGCCCAGCAGATTGTAAAGGACTTGGCGCACCCTGGTGGCATCGCCCAGTACTTTGGAGGGCAGTAAGGGGGAAAGGTTGAAATCTAAAGATACTCCCTTGTCCCGGGAGGTGATGGCGAAGAGCTCCGTAAGGACGTCGCAGATATCCCTGAGGCTGAACAGGTTTTCCTGGATATCGTTGCGGCCGGCTTCCAGGCGGGAGAGGTCCAGGATGTCCGAGAGGAGCTCCGTCAGACGTTTGGAGGCCTGCATGCCCATCTCAAGAAATTTTTTCTGTTCAGCTGTCGGGGAAGTACTCAAAAGCATCTGCATTACGCCGTCAATGCCATTCAATGGGGTGCGGATCTCATGACTCATGTTGGCCAGAAATACATTTTTGGCCTGGTTGGCGGCTTCGGCATCCTTTTTGGCATTTAAAAGGGCCTGCTGGGCCTGCTTCTGCAGGGTTATGTCCCGGCTGATGGCCAGCACGGTAACGATATTGCCGCTGCTGTCACGTTCCGGAACCATGCGGACATTATGTATCAGTCCTTCATTGTCCCCGCTGTAGAGGCTCATTTCCTCCTCCAGAGGTTCTCCGGAATCAAAGACTGTGGCGATGGATTTTTCCCAGAAGCGGCAGCAGGACTCGGAGTATCCCAGTTCACGGTGGGTCCTGCCGATGTATTCTCCGGGTTCGGTTATGCCCAGGTCCCGGATATTGTCTGAAACAGAAACATGCCTGGCCTGCCGGTCGAAACGGACAATGATGTCCGGCAGTTCTTCTATGAGGACTCGGCGGCTCTCTTCGCTTTCCCGCAGCAGGCGGTTCAGACGCAGGTGGGTCTCCACCCTGGCGTAGACTTCTTCGGGCTGAAAGGGCTTGCTTACATAATCCACGCCCCCTGTATTGTATGCCTGAACCTTGTCCGATACATCCTGCAGTGCGCTTATGAAAATAACCGGGATGTCCTGAAGATCCGGGTCCTGTTTCAGTTTCCTGCAGACCTCGAATCCGTCCATGCCGGGCATTCTTATGTCCAGGAGGATGAGGTCCGGCGGGGTTTTCGAGGCGGCTTCCAGGGCCTGTTGACCGCTGGGGAAGGCCACAACCTGGTGCCCTTTTTTAAGGAGCATATCCATGAGCAGGTTGAGGTTGGCCGGGGTATCGTCCACAATCATTATTCTGGCCTGGTGAAATTCCTGTTGCATTGTATATTGCTTCCTGTTTGATGGTTGGTATTTTTTAAAAAGCTTATTAACTTGAGAGTTCAAAGTTCCTGGTTCTTCGTTCCTGGTTGAAAGAAATAAAGTCAACAAATTTGGATAAGAAATGACCGCAGGAGCGGTCGGGCTACGCTCCCACGCAGAGCGTGGGAGCGATAAACCCCCAGATTATGCAAGCATTATGTAACACTTATTTTATGACAAACCCTAAGCACCGGAATGGTTCAGCCAGTGCATGATTCTGTCATACTCGAAATTACGGGCCATATCTTTGAGTTTCACGGCCGATTCCTGGTCCTGGCCGGCG
>PWSL01000158.1 GCA_003563255.1 Desulfonatronospira sp.
CATCTAACTCTTTGATTTTACTGACTACTGGCCACTGACTACTGCGACTGGAAATAAGACTTATTTCAGTCGCATCTTGTTATATCTGTTCAGCGTTTTCCCTCGCATCGAGAAGTTAGTGACTTACTCCTGAGACCCTGTCATAAAAAACAAGAAAAATTTCGAACAGAGACGGGGTTTCAGCGCCTGGTAATGGGACAGTCCCCGCTAAGATCCAACCAGATAAAAGGCAACCAGTTTTGTGAATTAAAGATTTCAGTAACCAAAAAAATGTTGACGCGGGGACTGTCCCAGTTGGTGGGATAAGAGCACTTCTTTTTCTTTGGTTGCGGGCATAGCCCGCGTTAGTTGTGATTCAGCATTGCATTTTTGAAAAAAATACCTCAGAACCACTTCATAACAGTGCTGCTCATACAAATCTCCCGCACAGCCTGAAATCATAAGGATGCTTTATGGATTTTGCAACTTTTTTCGGCATCGTTATAGGATTTTCACTTATCCTCGGAGCCATTATCATTGGCGGGGCGGGTGATACCTTTATCAATGTGCCCGGGATGATGATAGTTCTTGGGGGTACCCTGGCCGCCACCAGCATCAATTTTCCGGTTACCGACATCAACAAGGCCATTCATGCAGCTTTCTACATCTTTTCCGGGAAAAGCATCACTGCCAACGACGTGGTCAATACAATGGTCCGCATAGCAGAGATCAGCCGCAGGGACGGACTGCTGGCCCTGGAGAATGTCAGGACCGAAAACTCCACCCTGAAAAAGGCCTGTCAGCTCATAGCCGACAATTCAGACCCGGTCATGATTTCCCAGACCCTGCGCATCGAAATCGTGGCCCTGCGCAACCGGCATGCAGTTGTCCAGGATGTATTCAAAAAAATGGGCACCTACGCCCCCAGCTTCGGCATGATCGGAACCCTCATCGGCCTGGTCCAGATGCTGACCATGCTGGATGATCCTGCGTCCATTGGACCGGCCATGGCAGTAGCCATCCTGACCACGTTTTATGGTGCCATCCTGGCGACCTTGCTCTTTTTGCCCATAGCAGGCAAACTAAAGAGCAGGACGCAGCAGGAAAACCTGCATCTGGAAATAATTTTCCAGGGAGCTCAATCCATCCTGGAAAACAACAACCCCAGGGTGGTTTACGAGAAGCTCTCATCTTTCGTGCCGCCGGCGGAGAGAAAACATGAGCGAAGATAAATACAGCCTGTCCACCAGGATCGCCGATATGGATCCGGATAAAGAGGATGACGACACCAGAAGCTGGATAACCATCTTTGCGGATATCGCACTTTTGCTCCTGGTTTTTTTCGTACTCCTGTTTTCATTTTCCACCCTTAGCGACGAAAAATTCCGGGAAACCATTCTGTCCGTCAGGAGCTCCCTGGGTCAGAAAGATACCGAAGACTGGGGCATCCGGGTAAGAACAGATACTTCCGGAGTGCTTATGGACATGGCAACCCAGTTCCGCCAGCTCCGCGAGGCTCAGCAGCAGGCATTTGCCGACATCCAGTATTACCAGAATGAAAAAGGCATTGAAGGCATAGTCGGGGCCAGGCTGGATCAGGGCAAGATCACCCTGACCCTGCCCTCGGAGGTGCTTTTTGACCTGGGGGAGGTGGACCTGAAACCTCAGGGGAAAAAAGTGTTGCAGGATATGAAAGATATATTCAATCGCCATCCAGAACAACGAATCAACATAGAAGGGCATACCGACAATATCCCTCCCAGGCAGGGAGGAAGATTTGAGGACAACTGGGAAATATCCTCCCTGCGGGCCCTGAACGCCCTGCGTTTTCTCATGCAGGAAGGTATTGACCCGGGGCGCATGACTGCTACCGGTTATGCCGATCTGCAGCCCCTGTATCCCAATACCACCGAGGGCAACCGGGCCAGAAACAGGCGGGTGGAGTTTGTCCTGGAAAGACATATCGGAGGGTGAGTGTCTGATCTTTTTGGTGAATTTACCTTTGATTACGAAACCAACACCAGGCGCAAAGCCTACCGGGTTGCCATTCCAGGCCTTTTTGTACACATCAAAGGCAGGCACCAGGCTTTTCCTGTCCAGGACATCAGTGCCTCGGGAGTTGCATTAAAAATTGAGACCGGTCAGGAACTGGAGGTGGAGACCGGCCAGGAACTGGAACTGGAACTTCTGATCAGAGACAAAACCTTTTTAGAAGATCTCAAGGCCCGGGTGATCAGGCACAAGGACTCCATGCTGGCCTGTGAATTTCATAATCTTGATCTGCACCAGGAAGCCAGACTTGACAAGCTGGTGCTGGAAATACAGAAAAAATGGATACTCGCCGAAAAGAAAAAAAGGGTCGAAGAAAATTAAGATGAAAAAACATAAAGTACTTATCGCCAACCGAGGAGAGATAGCCATTCGTATCCTCAGGGCCTGCCAGGATCTGGGTCAAGATTTTGTATGCGTGTACACCAGGGAGGACGCCCAGTCGGAACACTGTACTGAAGCCTTGAAACACGGTGGAGAAGACTCCCTGTATCGCATCAGCTCTTACCAGGATCCCAACGAGATCTTCGCTGTGGCTGACCATAGTCAGGCCACGGCGGTTCACCCGGGATACGGTTTTTTTGCCGAAGACTTCCGCTTTGCCCGCCGGGTGGTCCAGAGAAGCAGGAAGCTGGAATTTATCGGGCCTTCCTGGAAAATAATCCAGGACCTGGGAGATAAGATCAACACCAAGAGGCTGGCCAGACAACTGAATGTACCCACCATACCCGGTTCTGACCGCCCCATATTCGATGACCTGGAGGCCGAGGAAGTCGCCCGCTCACTCTTCAATTTCCAGATCGAACAGGGCATTGAACAGCCTGTCATCCTGGTCAAGGCCTCTGCCGGGGGCGGCGGCATGGGCATCGAGGAGGTAAATGACCCGGACCGCTTCCGCAATGTGCTTAGAAAGGTTAAGAACTATGCAAGACGCCAGTTCCGGGACGAGGGAGTCCTGATAGAACAGAGGATCTTTGACTTCAACCACCTGGAGGTACAGATACTTGCAGACAGCCACGGCAATGTGGTTCATTTCGGGACCCGCAACTGCACAGTACAGAGCACCGGACGGCAGAAGAGAATTGAAGTCGCTCCGGGCTTTGATCCCAGTGCGGTCAGTTATGCTTTTGACGCCGGAAAGGTCCTTAATGACGTAATCGAGTACTCTGTGCATATGGCCCAGAATGTGGGTTACAACAGCATAGGCACCTGGGAATGGATAGTCAGTCCCACTGGTAAGCCTTTTCTCATGGAGGTCAACACGCGCATTCAGGTGGAAAACGGAGTTTCCGCCATTATCGCCAGGATTGAGGACATGGAGGTGGACCTGATACGGGAGCAGATCCGTATCGGCCTGGGTGAGAAGATGGATTTTGATCAAGGCAGCATTAAGTTTGAAGGGGTAGGCATAGAATACCGTATCCTGGCTGAAGATCCCGGCAATGCATTCACGCCATGGGTCGGCAGGATAGAGAAGTTTTCATGGCCGGAACATCCCTGGCTCAGGATGCACACGCACATTCCCCGGGATCGGGTCTATGACATTCCCACCGAGTTCGACCCAAACCTGGCCCTGGGAATTGTCTGGGGCAAAAATCTCAAAGAAGCTCAAAAACGCGGACTTACCTTTCTGAACCAGTTAACCCTGCAAGGCAGAAACAACATGGGTGAGAATCTCAAGTCCAATATCAGTTATCTCAAAGAAAAAACAGACAGTCTGCTTGTATTTTAAACAAGAACAACACTGACCAAGCTTTACCTTTAATCTTTAACTCCCAAGTACACCAGATATGACCGAAATACAGAAACAGATCCAGGACTTAAGAGAACGTCTACAATATATTGAAGACATTTTCGGCAACCGGGAAAATGCAAATATCTCCCTTTTGCGCTCAAAGCTGCAAGATCTCAGCCAGTCTCTGCCATCCCTTGGACCGGGACAGGTAAACGCCAGACCGCCTCCTTAAGCGAGCTTTTCAGCTTCCTGGAAAACAAGCTGGAAAGAGAACTTACCCCTATGGACAAGGTGCGCATAGTCCGACATCCCCAAAGGGTCTGCCTCAAGGACATCCTTGAAAACGTCTACGACAACTACACCGAGATCGGGGGGCAGGGGGAATACAGCATAGATCCCTCCATGATCATCGCCAGGGCGTACATCACCAGAAACGTGGGAAAAAAGACCTACAAGCAGCCGGTAATGGTCATCGGCCAGGAAAAGGGGCACGGCGAGGAGTTTAGAAACGGGGGATCGGTAAAACCCTGGGGCAACGCCAAGGCCCTGGAGTATATGAAAGTCGCAGAGACGGAAAACATTCCCATTCATTCCTACATCTTCACTCCAGGGTCATACCCTGTGGAGGATTATCCCGGAGCTGCCCAGCAGATAGCCAGAAATATATATGCCATGGCCGGCATCAAGGTGCCTGTGGTGGCTGTCATTTCAGAAGGCGGCTCCGGTGGCGCAGAAGCCATCGGCCTGGCTGATACCAGGATAATGCTCTCCCATGGCTACTATTCCGTCATATCACCGGAGGGAGCCGCTGCCATCGAAGGACGTTCCAGTGCCAGCCGCAAGGCCTCCGGCAAACTCGTGGAGAATTGCGCCAGGCAGCTGAAAATTACTGCCAGGGACAACCTTGAGATGGGCTACGTGGATCGCATTGTACAGGAGCCGCCCCTGGGGGCAAGGCCTGACCATTTTGAGTTTTACCGCAAACTGCGACAGGAAGTCATCCTGGCAACCGACGAAATCATACTCTCCATCCGGGGGGTCAAGCTTTTCCGGGCTATAGCCCTCAGAAAACTCAACAATCCCAAAATCTATGTCAGATGGAGCCTGTCCACCAAGTCCAAGGAACGTCTGGTCTGGAGAAGATACCAGAAGTATAGAGGCCTCAGCCGCTGGGCCTTTGAAGACAGCTCAACAGGGTTTCAAAGGTTTAAAAACTTCGCCCTGGAAACCGGGTGGTCCATTTACTCATTTTTGCGCTACGAATTTTTCGGCCGGCATCAAAGGGCCATCACCCACCTGGCTGAAGATGTGCAGGGGGAGGTGCATGCCCTTATGGACAGGGTCACCCACCGTTTTTCCAGCCTTTTCAAGAAACTTCCGGGGGTCAAAAAAGACAGGGAAGACGTCTGCCAGTTGACCACTCTGTCCACCTGGGAGGCAGGCATGTCCTGGAATGAGCATTGCAGATACGTAAGTCCTCAGGCCAACCAGGATAAGACCCTTACCTGCCCCAACAGCCGGAAATCCAACTGCCTGGATTTATGGGCACCGGATCTGTTCGGTGACTTTGCAGGGGTCTGCAGCCACTGCGGCCACCACTTTCCCATGGAGTACGAGTGGTACCTGTTTAATATTTTTGATTCCCGCTCCATTCGAGAATTCAATGCCCCCATAGAGGCCTCAAATCCTCTGGAGTTCGATGGACTGACCCATAAGCTGGACAAGGCCAAGAAACAGACCGGGCACAAGAGTGCCTGCATGACTTTCGAGGCCAAAATAAAAGGGATACAGGTGGTGGTGGCCATGCTGCTGGCCAGGTTCAGAGGGGGAAGCGTAGGCGCGGCTGAAGGAGAAAAATTCATCAGGGCAGCGGAGCAGGCCAGGCGCAAACACATGCCCTTTCTGGCCTATGTCCACGGCACAGCCGGCATACGCATCCAGGAGGGAACCAACGGTCTTCTGCAGATGCCCCGGTGCACTCTGTCAGTACGCAGATACCTGGAGTCCGGCGGCCTGTACCTGGTGGTCTATGACACTAATTCTTATGCCGGGCCACTGGCCAGTTTCCTGGGGTGTTCCCCGTATCAGTTCGCCATCCGCTCCGCCAACATCGGTTTTGCCGGCCCCGGGGTCATCAGGGAAACCACCGGTCTGGACATCCCTCCAAACTACCACAAGTCCTTTCAGGCTCTGTCCAGAGGGCACATCCAGGGAATCTGGGACCGCCGGGAAATCAGAAACAACCTGCATCACGCCCTCATGACCATGGGCGGAGAATTTTTGTATTACCGCTAACACTACAGCGAAACTAATATAATACTGTATGGTATTTCAATGGGGGACAGGCACTTTTGCCGGTTGAATATTGTAGATTGATCAAAAATATTGGCGGCAAAGGCCACCGGAGACAGGCACTTTTGTCGACCTCAAACCGTAAAACGGCCGGACTATCCGGCGGCAAAAGAGCCAGTCCCCTTCCAGCTTAAATAAAGTATCACTATAGTAGTGATTATCCGTATCAATCTTCTTTGAGTTGCGGATAAATGCCGAGTTCGATATCATTTTGCTTGCAAGGAGCTGTCATTGATCGACACCATATCCATTTTAAATGAAATAAAGCAGGCCCCGTACAAGGAAATCACCATCAGTGCGCCGCATTCCGGGCGAATTGAGTTCGCTGTGGACCAGATCGGAACCAGGGTTAAAGGTGCCTCGGGGACCTGGTTTGAGCGCCCCGGCACTTTGCTGGCCAGGCTGGTGCGCGAGGGTAATCCCAAGCCTGTTTATGCCCCGGAAAATGGTGAGGTGGTAAAATTTCACGACGTAAACGACCGGGAATTCGTCCAGGCCGGAACCCCTTTGATGACCATCCGGCATTTCCTTACCAAACAGGAGGTAATGGACATAATTCTTAAAAAGGCCCTGCACCTTTTCAATGCCCCTGAAAAGGGCCGCTATTATTTTGTTGCCGAAATCGATGCCAAGATTAAGTCCCAGGGGCTTCGTTCGGTGAGTGTCAAGGAAGGCGATGAAGTATTGATACTGTCCAGGATGAAGCGTGAAACCACCATCCCCTACCATGGACCACAAGGCATAATATATACCTCGTATTTCAACTCCAACGAAAGCGTGGAAATGGGAGCCCCCCTTTTCGGGGTCTGCCCCGAGGATCAGGTTAAGGATATCAAGGCAGTGATTGACAAAATCCAGAGTGGATGGGAAGAACAGGAGTAGGCAAACCTGCCTGTCTGCATTAACAGTTGCTTAACACTACAGCGACACTTTATCTGAATTCGAAGGGGACTGGCTCTCCCCGCACTTATTTTGAAAATGCCGTCAAACATCCTTCAGAAAAATAAGTGCGGGGGTGCCTGTCCCCGGTGGCCGAGGCGATATTTTACACAAAGTGTCGCTGTAGTGTTAATTGGAGTACACATAATGGGTGAGATAATCCAAATCAGGGTCATGGCTCAGACCCATGATCCGGAGGAAGCCAAAAAACGCTGGGGAGACCTTGCAGCTGCAGCTTTTGACATGGATAACCTCCAGGTTAAGGCTGGCAAGGATTTTCATATTAAACTGGTGGATGCACTGGTTGACCGCAAAAAACTGGGGTTGCTCCCCCCTAAACTGCAGGCCGCAATTGAAAAAGATCTGCACCAGGCCTTGGAACTGCGAAACAGGCTGGTAAAGAGCCTTGGTGACTGGGATCCCAGGGCTGCAGACAAATCAGCCTACGAACTGGAAGATATCCTGGACCGGATGCAGCAAAGCATAGTTCGCTGAAAAAGATCATGCACCGGGCCGGGGATTACAAGGAGGAAATATGGCAGGATCGATGAATAAAGCTATCATAGTCGGCCGGCTGGGTCAGGATCCCAAGCTTGCCTATACAGCCAGCGGGCTGCCGGTGGTCAACCTGAGTGTGGCCACTGACGAGTCCTACACCGACCGGGACGGCAACAAGGTGGACAAGGCCGAGTGGCACCGGGTGGTGGTCTTCAACAAGCCGGCCGAATTCTGTGCCAATTACCTGGGCAAAGGCAGCCTTGTACTGGTGGAAGGCAGGCTGCAGACCAGAAAATGGCAGGACCAGCAGGGACAGGACCGATATACGACCGAGATTGTGGCCATGCGGGTCCAGGGACTGGATTCAAGGGGACAGTCCCAGTCCTCGGGCACCTACGTCCAGGCTCCGGAACAGGGCAAGGGACAGACCCAGACCAGGGAAAGCCAGGAAAGTATGGGCCCGGCCTTCCCCTCAGAGGCCGGAGGCATGGACGAAGCCCCGTTTTAAAAGACCCCGGACCCCGGGACCAGGAATACAATAATAGATTCGCTTCGCCCTGGGGCTGACCCACGCACACGTAAACGTTCAGGGGCCCCGGTAGCGACTAATGGCACAAGGTCTGGGGACTGTCCCCGGCCGGCATCTGCCCTCTGAATGGTTACGTTGAAATGAACATACAGGATACAGCTTCATGCAACAGAACGACATACTCAGACAGATGTGCCATAAAGAGCTTGCAAAAGCGGATATGACCGCCATCTGCAAAAATCGGGGCTTTTCATCCAGGATAGCTTCTTCAGTCAATCTCCTTGAAGGGAGCTTTCTCTCATCTACCGGCGTTCAAGAGGTCATGGACAGCCTGACCCGTGACGAAGTGGTGCTGTTGCATTATTTGAAATATTTATCCAGACCGGTCGATGTTTCGGCCTTCAGTACCATCTATGGCCAGGAACAACCCAGGTACTATAATTCCACATTTAATCAGCGCTTCAAGGATGTATTCAATGAGGTCAAAAAGAGATTAATCCGCAAGGGGATTCTGCTTTTTGCCGAAAATAAAATCATGACACATCTGAGCACCAGACTTGAGAGGACGCTTTTTGACTTCCCAAATGAATTTCACTCCTGCCTGCCCTCCATTTTCAATTCAGGCATTCATAGTCCGTTACCAGGTGAAAACAGTACCGCAGATTTAAAACAGAAGCTCATAAATGATCTCAAAGAAGCTGGTGGAGAAGGCGACCCTGGAGGAGCAGGGCTATTGTTTTCAATTCAGCACGGTGAACTGCTCTTTGTAAACAGACCCTTCAGCATGAATGAAATCAGAAAATGGCAGAGGGACGGCTGGCAAAAAGCGCTGACAAAGAATAAAGGTGGTTTTTTCTCATATTCACCCGTCATTTCCGTCATGGAAACCGTCACCTATGCCTTGTCCTTTCTGGATGAGCATGAATGGATTGAACCGGGGCAGCTTGAGCCCATCCTGAAAGTGTTCTGCGGCAATAATCCCCGGAATAATCCCCTGGAAATATGCGAGCAGGGCTGGCAGCACGGCTGTCTGAACAGGACTGTTGTTGACGGTCGGGCTGTTTACCGCTCTGCAGGGCCTGAAAGTGAACCAGGCGAAAGGCCTGCTCCGGATAAGTACCTGCAACTGGACGCCCGCAACCAGGTAATGGTTGATCCGGCTGGAATGACCCTGGAGGACCTGGAAATTCTGGCAAAAATCTCCAGTTTTGAAAATGAGGACAGCAGGCTCAAGGCGATGCCCAATATTATCAGAATGGGCCGTGAGATGGACAGGTTGCAAGGTGATCAGTTATTTGACTGGCTTACCAGTAATATTATTACATACAAAAAGGTTGCGGCAACAGTCAGAAAACGCATGGGAAAGCTTATTGTTCACAAAGGCATCATGGTGGCCAGGGTGCGCGATGTCACTCTCCGGGTGGCCATTAAGCAGGCTTTCGATGATTCTTCTCTTGTGTTTCTCGATGATGAACACATTGCCTTTGCAGAGGACCTGGCAGTGGCTGTAGCCCATGTGGTGCAAAAGTCCGGGCACGTGGTAAAGATGGTTAAAACCCGACAGCAGTCTTAACGGTTGAAATATGCAGTTGCAAACAATGGATGTCGGCAACCTGGAAGTGGTAACAAATCCCTATGACCTGCGCAGGGACCTGCATACTTTCATGGATTACATGATTTCCAGGCAGGTCAAGCGCACAGTCAGGGGCAATCAATTACCCAAGGCGGATGCCAAGAGGCTTGCAAGGCTGATGAGTATGTCCCAGGTCAGCCAGGCAGTAGAACAGTACGGCTATAGCCCCTGGCTGAACAAGCTGGATGACATTGCTCTGAACATGGGCTGGACTTCCTATGACACTGAAGGGGAATACATCGGTTATACCAGCCAGGAGCCTTCGTTTACAGATAATTATATCAAAGTGAACCAGACAAAATATTATGATTATTGTGAGTCGTTTCTCCAAAAACAGGAAGACAGTCTGCTGCAAAAGCTGATTAACAGCTATTCTGCCTGTAATAACGAATTTTTTACCCCAGGACTGCTGGGTCGCCTTCAACCTTTTGGCAAGCAGGGATGCAGGACAGGGGTGCTGCCGGGCATAAACTTCGCTGAAATCAGAAGGTTTCTTATGCATCTGCTTGGACAGTGTCCAGGCGATGTGTGGTACAGCGTGGATTCCTTTGTCAGGTTTTTAGAGGCACAGCATCCTTTTTTTCTCATCCCCCGGCATCCAAAATTTGCATATCATGGAAATAATAATCAGGATCGCTATATCAATTTCCATGAAAGAAAGATCGACGATTCCAGTCACATGACCATCTCCAGCAAAGACACAGACGGTTTTAAACGGGTCGAAGGCAGGTATGTGGAGCGTTTTCTGGAGGGTCTGCCTTTGATGCTGGGCTATGTCGAACTGGCTTATGCTGAACCCAGGCCGGATATTTATCCCGGGCTGGACCAGATCAGGGCCTTTAAGCTCAATGACTTGTTCCTGAGGGTCCAGCACAAGGCTTTGCCTGATCCTTGCGTTACAGTGGAACCCAACTTTGAAATCCAGGTTGAATCTCAGATTTACCCGGTGAAAACTCTCAGAAAGCTTGCCCCCCTGACAGACTGCAAACGGATGGGAACAGTAACCACTCTGAAACTGAACCGCAAAAAAGTTGCCGCTGCCCTGGCAGAGGATGACAGCCTGGATATCAAGGCCATGCTTAAGACCCTTTCCGGCAATGAACCGCCTCAAAATGTCGGCATTGAACTGGATGAATGGGCGGGCCAGGCTGACGCCTTTATCCTGTATTCAGGTTTTGGCTTGCTGGAGTGGGACACTAAGGTCCCGGAAAAGGACAGACACGTGGTTGAGAGTATAGACAAAGGCATTGACCTGGTGAATAATCCGGATGAGCTTTTCCAGGACCTGGAGCAGGCCGAACATGTCCCGCTGCTTGTATCCCATGGTAAGGGCCGGTTGCGCCCCATGCCGGATACGGCCTGTACAAGGTTTCCCGGCAAGAGAGTCGCAAAAAGTCCGGCAGCAAAGAAAGAAAGCGTGGTTTTAAAACGCAGCACTGAAATCACCCTGTTTTTTCCAGATAAGCAGAGCTATGAAATATTTCGTAAGGAAATGCTCAAGGCCGGGTGTGTTTTCCATCCAGACACCAATTCCCTGGGCATCAGGTACCTGAGGTGCGATCAGAAAGACGTTGATGCAGCTTTGAACAGCCTGAAAAAGCATTACCGGGTTAAAATCCAGGATCTTGAAAAATGAGCGGTCAGGGCCCATTGATAATCCAGAGTGACCACACCATCCTCCTGGAAGTGGCACACCCCTCATACAGGGAATGCAGGGATTTTCTTTCCCGGTTTGCAGAACTGGTGAAGTCCCCGGAGTTCATGCATACTTATCGACTGACCCCTTTGTCCATCTGGAACGCGATGGCCCTGAGTATGACCAGTGACGAAATCATTCAGGGCCTTGAAGTGTATTCAAAATACCCGATTCCCGGCAATGTCACGGCTGCAGTGAGTGAATGGGCCGGTATTTACGGTCAGCTGGTCCTGGAAAAGAAATCTGATGAGGCTCTTTACCTTGGCATCAAAGACGAATTAATATTTAAACGGCTCCTGGAAAACCAGGACCTGCAGCCTTTCTGGTCTGAAATATCAGGGCAGGGCTTTGTGATTACTCCTGATTTGCGTGGAGAACTCAAACACAAACTCATTAAGTTCGGCTATCCGGTACAGGATCTCTGTGGATACATACCCGGGGAACCATTGGAGGTAAAGCTGCAGGCTGCGGGGTCCGACGGTCGGTCCTTCACCCTGCGTCCCTACCAGCATGAAGCCGTTCAAGCCTTTTATCAATCCGGAAGGGCCGCCGGGGGAAGCGGAATAGTTGTACTGGCCTGTGGTTCAGGCAAGACCATAGTGGGTATGGGGGTTATGGACAAGGTCGGTGCCCAGACCCTCATCATTACCACCAACAATGTTTCCATCCATCAATGGCGTCACGAGTTGTTGACCAGGACCAACCTTCAGGAGGACATGGTAGGCGAATTCAATGCTCATGCCAGGGACATCCGGCCGGTCACCCTGACCACTTATCAAATGCTTACCTACCGGCGCAGCAAAGAAGGCAATTTTGCCAATCTGAGCCTGTTTACCCAGCAAAACTGGGGCCTTATCATTTATGACGAGGTACACCTGCTGCCGGCCCCGGTCTTCAGGGCTACAAGCTCCATTCAGGCCAAGCGCAGGCTTGGCCTGACTGCAACCCTGGTCCGGGAAGACGGCAAAGAAGACGATGTTTTTGCCCTGATCGGTCCAAAAAAGTACGATCTGCCCTGGAAGATGCTGGAAGAGCAGGGATTCATAGCCGAGGCGGAGTGCATAGAGTACCGGCTGCCTCTGCCCCCTGAAGAAGAACTTTCTTACGCTATGGCCGGGAAAAGACAACGATTCCGCATAGCCGCTGAAAACAGCAACAAGCCCAGGCTGGTCAGGGAACTGCTGGAGCATCATGCCGGGGATTCCATTCTCATTATCGGTCAGTATATTTCCCAGGTGGAAAGCATTGCAAAAGAGCTGGATATATCCATCATCACCGGCAAGACCAGGCTGGAAGAGCGCAACAGGCTGTATCAGGAATTCAGGGAAGGCAGCCTCAATATGCTGGTGGTTTCCAAGGTTGCCAACTTTGCAGTGGATCTGCCGGATGCCAATGTCATGCTGCAAATGTCAGGTACATTCGGCTCCAGACAGGAAGAAGCCCAGCGTCTGGGCAGAATACTCAGACCCAAAACAAGACCTTCACTGTTCTATACCCTTGTTTCACACAATACCGATGAGCAGCATTTTGCCGCCAACAGGCAGATGTTCCTGGTGGAGCAGGGGTACAGATACGATATCCGATATTTTAAGCCTGACTGACATTACAGTATATCTTCAAAGTCTGGTGGACAGGAGTTAGCAGGTCTTCTTTCTGAGGGCCAATAGACTCTTTCTGACCCAGAACGAGCAACCCGCCTGGCCTTAGGGACCTTGCAATGCTTTCGGCGAGTTCCCTGCGTCGCCGGCCCTGGAAATATGTAAAGACCAGGTATCTGCAGAATACAATATCCTGTTCCCGGGGCAGATCGTCTTTTAACAGGTCGAATTGCCTGAAATTGACCATGCGCCTGATTTCATCATGCAACCGGTAGCCGTCCTCTTCCGGCTTAAACCACTTTCTCAGCAAATCACCAGGGGCTTCCCGCAGCGTCTTTCGTTGGTACCAGCCTTCTCTGGCCCGATCCAGGCACGACCGGTCAATGTCCAGAGCAGTAATTGAGATGCCGGCCCCGGGAAAGACCGGTTCTATTTCATTTTTCCATAAAAGAGCCATGGAGTAGGGCTCTTCGCCGTTGCAGCATCCAATATGCAGCACCTGTAACGGCCGACTGGCGGAATGTTCAGCAACCATGGCCGGCAGTATATCGGCAACCAGATGGTCCCAGAGTTTTGTCTCCCGGAAAAAACGGCTCACAGTGACTCTGAGCAGGTTGGGCAAAAAGGCTGCTTCCAGCGGATTGGCATCAATGTAGTCAGCATACTCGGAAAAACCTCCAAGTCCCAGCTGGTAAATACGCGAGAGCACATTGCGCCGACTGGCACGCCTGTATTTGCGCCAGTCCAGTCCTCTTGGAGGGCAGGCCCTTTTTAAAAACTCATCAAAAATCATTTCTCTGGAATCCGGTATCATCCACCAGCAAGCATTAACACTACAGCGACGTATCTGTTTAGCGCGTTTAAGGAAAGCATGGGACAGGCAACTCCGGGACCCACTTGAGCATCATTTTGTGCTCAGAATGTCTCATATTCTGGGACAAGTGGATCCCGGAAGAGCCAGTCCCCGTGCCACATCCAAAGCGCTAAACAGATGCACTGCGAAACTTTGTGTAAAGTATCGCCTCGGCCACCGGGGACAGGCACTTTTGCCGCCCTCAAACCGTAAAACGGTCGGACTATCCGGCGGCAAAAGTGCCTGTCCCCTTCCAGCTTAGTCTAAGCCCGGCTTTCCCAGACAAAAGAAAGTTCAGCCCCTGCAGGCTGAGTCTGAGTCACCCTGGTCTCAGCAAAAGTGCCCGCACTTCTTATGGTGGTCCTGGCATCAGGGGTATCCCCGCTTCTGTAGTCTGTGGTTTCATCAATGATAGATCCATCAGCTCCCAGGGTGATCTCAAGGTCAGGGTGAACTTTGGTCAGATCCCGTCTCAAATTGAACTTTTGCATGACCCGGTCCCGGTAAGCACTATCAATGTTTCTATTGTGGCTCAGCGCCAGAGAAACAGCTTCGGTAATGCTCATCTCCAGTGTTCCGGTAAATTGATCCAGGGTATCAAATTCCCGGCTCATGGCCTGTTGCGGAAACCACAAGGACAGTATATGAATTGCTGAGAGGCAGGTTATGAGTGCAGTCCATTTTGTCAGCATTAGCGGATTTTAGTCTACAACAGCACAGAGTTCAATGGTTTAACTTGGCGTTTAGCACAAATTTCAAACAAACATGTTGGTCGTTAAAATCGGTTCCAGGTTTCTTCGTTCCTGGTTACCTCTCGTTCCCAGGTTCAATCATGGGAACGCTTATTTTTTGCGGCACCAGCCTTACCTCTCGTTCCCAGGCTCCAGCCTTACCTCTCGTTCCCAGGCTCCAGCCTTACCTCTCGTTCCCAGGCTCCAGCCTTACCTCTCGTTCCCAGGCTCCAGCCTTACCTCTC
>PWSL01000170.1 GCA_003563255.1 Desulfonatronospira sp.
ACATTACAGCGACACATAATTTATGCTGGATGGGGACTGGCGTAACAGTTTGGCCATTTGCATGTGGCATGGGGACTGGCTCTCCCAGCCCTTGCTTGTTCCCAGGCTCCAGCCTGGGAACATCGCTTTTTTGTGGCTCCAGCCACATTTTTAAGAAGCGGCTGGAGCCGCAAGAACTAAGCGTACCCAGGCTGGAGCCTGGGAACAAGCAAGGGCTGGGAGAGCCAGTCCCCATGCCACATGCAAATGGCCAAACTGTTACGCCAGTCCCCATCCAGCATAAATTATGTGTCGCTGTAATGTCAGATTATGGACCTGCAAATGCAGGAAATGTATAATTCTGCAGCAATTCATTTCTATTTTTTAGTAAATACCGTAAGTATTAATTTACTCATTAAACAAAAAACACTTCATCAACATTGATTCAATCATGGAAACACAAAAAATTAAAGAAACCATCAAAAGAGAACTGCCCCGACTGGTTCAAGAGGATCCTGTCATCAGGAATCTGATCCTGGAACTATCCAGAACTGAGTTTGTTGACAAAAAGCAGGCTCAGGACTGGTTTCAGCAGACACTGGCTGAGATGCGCAATGAAAGGGAAAGACAGGACAAAAGGTGGGAAGCGTGGGAAAGGAGATGGGACCAGAACCAGGCAGAGCAGGCTCAAAAGTGGGAACTTTGGGAAAAGAGATGGGAGAAGTTCCAGACAGAGCAGGCTCAAAAGTGGGAACTTTGGGAAATGAGATGGGAGAAGTTCCAGACAGAGCAGGCTCAAAAGTGGGATGAACAGCATAGAAAATGGGAAGAAATGTCCCGCAGGCTTGAAGAAAACCAAAAGGCCATTATTGCTCTTGATAAAAAGCTTGACCGCTCCATCGGTGCCCTGGGTGCCCGCTGGGGCTTGAAGTCGGAAAATACCTTTCGAATGGCCTTGGCCGGTGTTCTTGAGGATAGTTTCGGAGTTAAGGTTATGAACATCACAGTTGTTGATCATGAAGGTGAGGTTTTCGGACGTCCTGAGCAGGTTGAACTGGATATTATCATCAAAAACGGACTGCTTATCATCTGCGAACTCAAATCATCCATGAGCAATGCGGATATGCATATCTTTGAGCGCAAGGCCAGGTTTTACGAAAAAAAACATGGTCAAAAGGCTGACCGGCTCATGGTCATATCCCCTATGATTGATCCCAGAGCAATGCAGGTAGCAAATGCACTCAACATTGAAACTTACAGTGACTCTATAAATGTAGAATCCATTCGCTAAGATATTCTAACGCGGGCTTTGCCCGCAACCCAAAAACATATTCTCACGCAAAGGCGCAAAGGTCGCCAAGGAAGACAGGATAATTTTTTTCATTTGTCACTCGTTTCGAGTGACAAATGAAAAGGCAGCCTCTTAAACTTTGCGTGCTTTGCCTGCCCAAAAGTGGCCCCTTCGGGGCATCATCCGGTTAATCCTTGCAGGACGCGTTGAGCACGGGGACTGGCTCTCCCGGCACTTATTTTTGAAAATCCAACGAGTGCGGGGGTGCCTGCCCCCTGCTTTAGCTGAATGGTTACTCCAGTCTTTACTCTGAAACCATGGAAGTCAGGTCTCAGGCGGGGGATTAAGCTTATCTTGCATTTCAAAAAACCAAGATCCGTACACCTGACCACGATGCTGTTTAATTAATGCTGCCTTTCTATTTGCCTCGTGTTTAAAGCGGAGTCAATAGTCAACTGGAAAATCAGACCAGATTCAGCGCTGTGCACGACAGCGAAACAAGCAGGCTCTGGTTCTTAACACATCAAGACGGCCTGGGGACAGTCCCACAGTCACGCCAAAGGCCTGGTGCCAGTAATCAATACCGAGGACCCCCTGAATTGATAGGCCTGTGCCCTGCCTTCCAAAGGCATTGATCTATAATGTACTATCCGTTAAGGTGCTTTTGTTGTAACCATTCAGAGGGGGCAGGTACCGGCCGGGGCACAGTCCCCAGGCCTTGTGCCGTTAGTCATCATCGAGGATCCCCTGAATGGTTACCTTTTGATAATGTTCATTGCTGCTCACCTGAAAACAGCTCAACCGGATTCCCGGTCCAGTAAAACATCACCTGACAATAATGCTTTATAGAAGTATATACTGCGCCGACCAGAAAAAGATAAGCGGCAGCTATTACACCACGATTGCCAGATGCGTGCGGCTTTGCAGGCACTTTCCCTGCTCCTTTTTCTCCTCGGAAGACATTGATGATTATATAGCTCAAGGGCTGATTGCCCGGGAATTTGCAGGATTTAAAACCAGGAGGACAAAGATGTACCTGTTCAGGAAAAAAGACGGTTCCCTTGAAGAGGCCCCGCAGGATTTCGACCCCAAAGAACCGGACTGGAGCCGGATGCAGGAAGTCCAGGAAGTACTGTTCATCAGCAAGATCCTGGTGCCGCAACTGAAGCTGGTTCCCAAGACCATGCAGGGAGCTGAAGAAAAAAAATCAGCTTCAACGGATTCCAAGGGGACAAAAAAGGATAAGTAACAGGAGGCAAAAATGGGCAAAGAGATCAGAGACTTCTGGGACATGAGGCTGTTGCGGGTACGGGAAAACCTGCGGGCCAACAATTTTGACTGCCGTCTGGCTGAAAGTCCGGCCCGCGCCTGTGCCATGGTTCTGGACGAGATTATTCCCGAGACCGGGCCTGCATCCTTATCCTGGGGCGGTTCCGCAACATTCAAGGATTCCGGTCTTTACGAGCAGCTCAAAAACAGAACCGATATGCAGGTGATGGACACATTCGACAAGAGCCGCGGGCCTGAAGCCGTCCTGGAGATGAGACGACGGGCGCTGCTGGCGGACCTCTTTATTACAGGCACCAACGCTGTCACCGAGCAGGGATACCTGGTCAACCTGGACATGATCGGCAACCGGGTGGGAGCCCTGGTCTTCGGCCCCAGAAAAGTGGTCATACTCTGTGGACGCAACAAGATAGTCGGTGACCTGGAACAGGCCATGGAGCGTATCAAGACCTACAGCGCCCCGGCCAATGCCCTGCGTCTGCAGAAAAAGACCCCCTGCATCAAAACCGCTTACTGCCACGACTGCGAGAGCCCGGAACGTATCTGCAACGTATGGACCATTACGGAAAAGTCTTTCCCCAAGGATCGCATCTGCGTTATACTAATTAACGAGGATATGGGGCTTTGATGGCCAGGGGCATGGAGCTTGGAGCATGGGGAAATACTTGTGAGGGGACTTTCCCCGGGTTTCGCGGCATGGGGCGTAGAGCTTTCAGCTTTGAGCCTTGGCCATAAACCTGTAAATCTGGAATTATCCGAGATATCAATGTCTGATTTTTGTCATTTACATTGTCATACCGAGTACAGCCTCCTGGACGGGGCCATCAGGATAACCGACCTGTGCGCCCGGGCCGTGGACCTGGGCATGCCGGCAGCGGCCATCACCGATCACGGCAACATGTTCGGAGCTCTGAACTTCTACCTGGAGGCCAAAAAGTACGGCATCAAACCCATCATCGGCTGTGAGGTCTACCTGGCCCACACTCACCACCAGGACCGGGAACAGCTGCGCTACCATCTGGTACTTCTGGCCATGGACAGGCAGGGGTACCACAACCTGATCAAAATCGTAACCAGGGGATGGCTGGAAGGCTTCTATTACAAGCCCAGGGTGGACAAGGACATCCTCAGGGAGCATAATCAGGGTCTTATCTGCCTTTCCGCCTGCCTGCAGGGAGAGGTGCAGCATGTATTGCGCCGTCAGGGCTACAGCCGGGCCAGGGAGACAGCCCGACAATACGCGGATATATTTCCGGGGCGCTTTTACCTGGAGCTGGAGGCCAACGGCATCCCGGAACAGATGGAAGTAAACGCTCAGCTGCTGGAGATGTCCGGGGATACAGGTCTGCCCCTGGTGGCTACCAATGACTGCCACTACCTGGGGCCTGACGATGTCCAGGCCCACGATATCCTGCTGTGTATCCAGACCAACACCAAAGTCCAGAACGATTCCAGGCTGCGTTTTGACACCGATCAGCTTTATTACAAGTCAGTGGAGGAAATGGAGAAGGAATTCGCCCACTGCCCCCAGGCACTGGAAAATGTCCAGGAAATAATAAAGCTCTGCAACCTGGAAATAGAGACAGACACCTTTCATTTTCCCCGGTACACACCCACCAGGGAAAGCACCCTGGACCAGGAATTCATAAGCCTTTCCCGGGAAGGGCTGGAGCAAAGATTCCAGGAACTGCCCTACAGCGTGGACCAGGAGCATTACCGGCAGCGCCTGGAGGAAGAACTGGAGATAATCTGCTCCATGGGATTTCCGGGTTATTTTCTCATTGTCCAGGATTTCATCAACTGGGCCAAGTCTCAGGACATTCCAGTGGGACCCGGCCGGGGCTCGGCCGCCGGGAGCCTGGTGGCTTACGCCCTGCGCATCACAAATCTGGACCCCATCCGCTACACCCTGCTCTTTGAGCGTTTTCTTAACAAAGAGCGGGCCAGTATGCCGGATATCGACGTGGATTTCTGCTACGATCAGAGAGAAAAGGTCCTGCGTTACGTGGCGGACAAGTACGGCCGTGACAGCGTGGCCCAGATAACCACCTTCGGGACCATGAAGGCCCGGGCCGTGGTCCGGGACGTGGGCCGGGCCCTGGGCATGAAGCTCTCCCTGACGGACAGGATAGCCAAGCTCATCCCTGAAGAGCTCAAGATGACCATTGACAAGGCCATAGATCAGGAGCCGGACCTGCGCAAAATGGTGGACGAGGATGAAGAAGTGGCCAGGCTCATGGACATCTGCCGCCGCCTGGAAGGCCTGGTGCGCCACGCATCCACCCATGCCGCGGGCATAGTCATCTCCGACCGGGCTATGCAGGAGCACCTGCCCCTGTACCGCGGAAAAAAAGGGGAAGTTGTCACCCAGTTTGATATGAAGCGGGTGGAAAAAGTGGGGCTTATCAAATTCGATTTTCTGGGGCTCAAGACACTGACTGTCCTCAAGGATACCCTGGAACTGGCCGCCAGAAGCGGCAAAGACACCCCGGACCTGGACAGCCTGCCCCTGGAGGATCCGGAAACCTTCAAGCTCCTGGGCCGTGGCCTTACCGATGGAGTATTCCAGCTGGAAAGTTCAGGCATGCGCAAAGTCCTGGTGGACTTAAAGCCTACCTGTTTCGAGGACATCATCGCCCTTCTGGCCCTTTACCGACCAGGGCCCCTGGAAAGCGGCATGGTCACGGACTTTATCAAGCGCAAACACGGACAGATCCCTGTCGAATACCCCCATCCCGAACTTGAACCGGTACTCAAGGAAACCTACGGAGTCATTCTGTACCAGGAACAGGTCATGAAAATCGCCCAGGTCCTGGGCGGGTACTCCCTGGGGGACGGCGATATCCTGCGCCGGGCCATGGGCAAGAAAGACCCAGCTGTAATGGCCACCCAGAGAAGCAAGTTTCTGCAGGGGGCCAGCAAGCACGGTGTTGACGAAGCTGTTGCAGAACATATCTTCAACCTGGTGGAAAAATTCGCCGGATACGGGTTCAACAAGTCCCACAGCGCCGCCTACGCCCTCATCTCCTACCAGACCGCCTATCTCAAGGCCCATTTTCCACAGGAATTCATGGCCGCCCTCATCACCTCCGAAGTCAGCAACACCGACAAGGTCATAGCCCATGTAAACGCCTGCCGGGACATGGAAATCACCGTCCTGCCACCCTGCATCAATTCCAGCCTGAATGAATTCAGCGTGGAGGACGGACATGTCCGTTTCGGGCTCTCAGGCATAAAAAACGTGGGTCGGGGGGCCATAGAGGCAGTTATAAAGGAAAGAAAAAAGAACGGGCTATATGAAAGCCTGCTGGACTTCTGCGAACGGGTGGGCTCACGCAAGGCCACCAGGCGGGTCCTGGAGATGCTTGTCAAAAGCGGGGCCATGGACAACCTGGGCTGCTCCCGTCGCGGACTCCTGGCCGGGATGGACATGGCTGCAGCCAGGGCTCAGCGTTCCGCCAAGAACAGAAACAAGGGACAGCTGTCCATGCTGAGTCTGTTGGGGGAGGATACCTGCTCCGTCAAGGGCCTGGGACTGGACTGCCCCGAGAATAGCCTTGCAGAGTTTCAGGAAGATGAAAAGCTCAAGCTGGAAAAGGAAGCCCTGGGCTTCTACCTGAGCGGCCACCCCCTGTTGCCCTTCAGGCGGGACATCCAACGCCTCCAACTCAGCTCTGTCCAGCAGTGCCTGGAGCTTAAACCCGGCACCCAGGTTGAGCTGCCTGTGGTCATTGTGGGCAAAAAGGAGCATATCAGCAAAAAGGGCGATAAAATGGCCTTCTGCCAGATAGAAGATTTGACAGGCACGGCTGAAGTGATCATGTTCGGGGATCTGTATGTCAACTGCAGGGAAGCGGTGAACAGCGAACAGCCTCTGCTTCTCAAGGCCAGGATCAGCAGTTACCAGGGGAATCAGTCTTCCAGCGAAGAAGACGGCGAGACACCCAGACAGGTCAAGTTCACGGCTGAAAACGTATCTTACCTTGACCAGGCCATAGCCGACGGGGATCAACCAGTGCACATAGAGACCGCTCTCGAGGGTGAGCCCAGGCCTGAGTGGATAGATGATCTCAAGGGTCTTCTGACCAGGTATCCCGGGCGCATCCCGGTCTGCCTGGACCTGCACCTGGAAGACAGTACCCGATGCAGGGTCATGCTGGGTCCCGGCTATTGCGTTAATCCAGACCGGGAATTCTGGAACGAGCTTGAAAAGCTCGGGATGGCCTGCAGGCAATAGTGCTCTTATCCCAATTGGGACACAATTGGGACAGTCCCCGCGACAATAATTTTTTGGTTACTGAAATCTCTCATTAGCAAAACTGGTTGCCTTTGATCTGGTTAGTTCTTAGCGGGGACAGTCCCACTAAAAAATAAGTGCCGGGGTGCCTGTCCCCATAAACATGCAAGCATGGATTTTTTTCTTTTTTTTTCGAACCACGAACCAGGAACCGCTTTTAACGACCAACATGTTGTTCCGAAATTTGAGCTAAGCGCCTAAGCGCCTGACTCTCAAGTTATCTTGATCATGAAAATAACCGTAACCAATATATCCAAAAGTTACAGCGGGGACGAGATCTTCAGAGATGTATCTTTTGAGGTTGTATTTCGGAGGCGGCTTGCGGTAACAGGACCCAACGGATGCGGCAAGTCCACTCTTCTAAGAATCCTGGCGGGCCTTACCGAGCCTGACACCGGGACCGTCACACGTCCCCAGGGACTGAGGACCGGATTTGTGGCACAGGATCTTGACAGCAAAGATCTGAAAACCCCTCTTCTTGACTACGTCCTCAGTGTATTGCCCGACTGGGGCATATTCTGGAATGAATGGAAAAGTGCTGTTGCGGAAGATGACAAGCCCGCACTGGAAAAACTCGCTCACAGGCAGGCGGTTCTTGAGCAGTCCTGCGGATACAACCCCGGGTACCAGGCCAAAAAGATCCTTGCAGGGCTGGGCTTTGAAGCATCCAGTTTCGACCTGCCTCTGGAACACTTCTCAGGGGGCTGGAGAGAACGGGCCAGGCTCTCCAGGATTCTTTTACAGGGGGCGGACCTGCTCATCCTGGACGAACCCACCAATCATCTGGACATGGAAGCAGTGCTGTGGCTGGAAGATCACCTGCAGAATTTTCAAGGCATGCTCATTTTGGTGGCCCATGACCGCTTCTTCATTGACCGGACAGCCACCCATATTCTGCACCTGGGATTCGACAGGCCCTATTTTCGTCCTGGAAATTATTCCTCTTTTGAAAAGTGGCATGAACAGATCCAGCTTTTGCGGGAAAAGGAAAGAGACAAGTTATCAAATGAAATAAAGCATCTCAAAAGCTTTGTGGACCGGTTCAGGTACAAGGCCTCCAAGGCCAGGCAGGCCCAGTCCAGGCTGGGCAGAATGCATAGCCTGGAATCCAGAAAAGTGGAACTGCAGGGGGATAAATCAGGAAAACGCCTCAATTTTTCCTGGCCGGCCCCAGTACGTTCCAGCCGGGTGGCCATCACCTGCTCCAATCTTTGTTTCAATCACCCTGAAAATCCCTCTCTCTTCCATGACTTGAATTTCCAGCTCTTTGACGGTCAAAAGGTCGCCATAATGGGCCCCAACGGCAGCGGAAAATCCACCCTTTTCAAACTCATTGCCGGTCATTTGACTCCCGGTTCCGGCTCCATCCAGCCTGGACACAACACCCGGCCGGCATATTTTACCCAGCACCAGGCCGAAACCCTGGTCATTGAAAACAGGGTGCTGACCGAGATCAAAAGACTGTCCTGCCGGGACCTCACTGAGGAAGAATTCCGCTCGGTGCTGGGACTTTTTCTCCTGGACGAAACCTTCTGGGAGAGGCCGGTAAAAAGCCTGAGCGGCGGAGAAAAATCCAGGCTTATTCTGGCTTCACTTTTCCTGGCCAGGGCCAACCTTCTTTTGCTGGACGAACCTACCAACCACCTGGACATGGAAAGCCGCGAGGCCCTGATAGCCGCGCTCAAGGACTTTCCCGGAGCGGTTTTGCTCATCGCCCATGATCGCTTCCTGCTGTCTCAGACTGCAGAGGAGGTCTGGAGCCTTGACAACGGTCGCGTGGTTGAGCACGGCATGGGATTTGACGATTACTATCAAAATTTTTTCCTCCAAGAAAAGGACTTTCAGGTTCCAGACTCTGTGGAACAAAAAAACCGTACCCCTGGCAGGAACCAGAATATCCAGAAAGAAAAGAAAAGGCGGGAAGCCAGGCTTAGAAATCAGCTCTACCAGGATCTGCAGCCCCTGAAAAAGGAATACCAGGATAAGGAGCAAAGACTGGAAAGCTGTCTGCAGCGCCAGGAAAAACTGGAATCAGCCATGGCCCATCCCGAGACCTACCAGGAACCGGACGGGTTTAGAAAGATCAATATGGAATACCAGGATCTTTGTCTTGAAAGTGACAGGCTTATGCACCGCCTGGAAGAGCTGGAACAAAAAATCACGGAACTGGAAGCCGGCAAGCCATGACATATGAAGTAAGTAATAATAACCTATACGTTGCCTTATTGTTCCCACGCTCCGCGTGGGAACATTCTTCGGACGCTCCGAGTCCAAAATGACCGCAGGAGCGGTCGAAAAACGTTCCCACGCAGAGCGTGGGAACGATAAGAAGAGAAAGCGGCTGGAGCCGCAAGAACTAAGCGTTCCCAGGCTGGAGCCTGGGAACGAGAGGTAAAGCGTGACAAGGATACCGGCCAGGGGACAGCCATTCAAGGCTTGCATTTTAAACTGAACTGAAGTAGTATGAAAGCGTTTCAGACGTAACTTTTTTTTACTTCCGCGATACTTTTTGATTGACCTCCGGGGCCAGGCACCCCACGTTTTTTTTTCACAGATAGTTTCAGCATACTATATTATTTGTGCTGGTGGCTGTCCCCTGCCTTCCTTAAATTGGCTGAACAGATACCAGCATAATCAAACAGGAGCGTCCATGCCCCAAGAGATTAAAGATACTGACAATCAGGAAGTTCAAGATACATTTTCCAACACCCCCGGTCTTTATGTGGCTGTAGGCGCATCAGCCGGAGGCCTGGAGGCCATAGAGGCCTTTTTTTCCGACATGCCCTCGGACAGCGGGCTGGCCTTTATCGTGATTCAACACCTCTCCCCGGACTATAAAAGCCTCATGAAGGAAATCCTGTCCAAAAAAACCAGGATGCATGTGCACAGGGTGGAAGACGGTATGTTGGTGCTTCCAGACAACATCTACCTTATTCCACCCAAGAATAATCTGACCATTTTCCACGGCAAACTATTCCTGAGCCAGCAGGAACACACCAAGGGTTTAATCAACCTTCCCATAGACATTTTTCTTCGCTCCCTGGCTGAAGACCAGGGCGAAAAAGCGGTATCCATAATCCTGTCCGGTTCCGGGAGCGACGGTATGCGTGGAGTAAGAGCCATCAAAGAACACGGCGGCATGGTCATGGTCCAGAGCGAGGAATCCGCCAAGTTCGACAGCATGCCCAGGTCGGCAATCTCCACCGGCCTTGTGGACTTCGTGCTGCCCCCGGAAGAAATGCCCGGACAGCTCGTTTCTTATGCCAAGCACCCCTACGTGGCCAAGACCGAGAAAACCGACCGGGTCATCAGCGATGATGATGCCATGACCAGGATCTTCGCCATTTTAAGGGACAAGTTCAAGGTGGATTTCACCCACTACAAGCCAAGCACCCTTACCAGGCGCATCCAGAGGCGCATGACCATAAACCACATCGCTGACATCAATGATTACCTCTCCTACATGCAGAGCTATCCCAACGAATCCGCCACCCTGTTCAGGGAGTTCCTCATAGGGGTGACCCGCTTTTTCAGGGACCGGGAAGCTTTTGAGATCCTTAAGGACAACTGGCTGCCTGAAGTCCTGGCGTCCAGGCACAACAACGAGATGAGATTCTGGACCCCGGGCTGCTCCACCGGGGAAGAGGCTTATACTCTGGCCATCCTGGCCAGGGAATGCATGGAGCAGACCGGCAAAATGCGGGACATAAAGATCTTCGCCACGGATATCGACCGCAATGCCCTGCAGGTGGCAGGCACCGGAAGCTATCCCGAAAGTATCGCAGCAGATGTGCCTCCGGACCTGCTGGCCAAATATTTCTACAAAAAGAAGGACAGCTTCCAGATAGCCCGCAACATCCGGGAAATGGTAGTTTTTGCCCAGCACAACCTGATTAAGGACCCTCCCTTCACCAATATCGACCTCATAAGCTGCCGCAATCTCCTCATCTACCTTCAAACGGACTTGCAGCGCAAGGTATTGGAATTTTTTAATTTCTCCCTCAACATGCGCGGCATACTCTTTCTTGGGACCAGCGAAACCACAGGGGAGATGGGAGACTATTTCGAGAGCCTGGATCATAAGCACAAGGTCTACCGCAGCAGGGGCAGGGTCAAGCATGCTCTGGGTTCCAGGGACCTTCAAAAAACCTCGGAATATCTCTACCAGGTAAACCGGGACAGTAATGTAATACCCAGAAGAAGCCTGCGAGGCCGGGAGGATAATATCCTGGAGCGTTTTCTGAATGTCCTGGAGGAAGAACATATTCACCTGGCCGTCATAGTCAACGAACAAATGGAAGTTCTGCACGTCATCGGCAACAGCGAAGGCTATTTCAAGCTGCCTTCGGGAAAGCAGTCCATGGATATTTCCAAAATGGCCGCCAATGACCTGGCCATCCCCATTTCCACAGGTATCCAGAAGGTACTGCGCCAGAATCAGCCCCTGCACTTCTCCAATATCCGGGTCCGTTACCAGGGAGAGCACCGGATGGTGGACATGCGCATTAAGCCCCTGCCCCAGAAAAAGGGGCAGGATTCCCTTGTGGCGGTTTTTCTGGACGAATCCAGAAAACAGCAGGAAAAGCTCTCCATCCGGGATGTTGATCATAGCTACGACATCTCCAGGGAGGCGGAACAGCGCATCCACGACCTGGAGCAGGAACTGCAGTTCACCAGGGAAAACCTGCAGGCCACCATAGAGGAACTTGAAACCGCCAACGAAGAACTGCAGGCAACCAACGAAGAACTCCTGGCCAGTAATGAAGAGCTGCAGTCCACCAACGAAGAGCTGCAGTCCACCAACGAAGAGCTTTATTCCGTAAACTCCGAATACCAGAATAAAATCATTGAGCTTACAGAACTGCACAACGACGTTGACAACCTCTTGAGCACCACCCAGATCGGCAAGCTCCTGCTGGACGAAAACATGGAAATCCGGCGCTTTTCCCCCAAGGTGACCAGCATATTCAAGCTCCTGGACAGCGATGTGGGCCGGCCCATTTCTCATATAGCCCATTACCTGCAGGGCGTGGACCCCCTTGAAGTCATTGAAACCGTACACAACAGCGGGGAAATG
The DNA here is from genome assembly GCA_003563255.1 of Desulfonatronospira sp. Taxonomy (GTDB): domain Bacteria; phylum Desulfobacterota; class Desulfovibrionia; order Desulfovibrionales; family Desulfonatronovibrionaceae; genus Desulfonatronospira. The sequence goes on from PWSL01000170.1 coordinate 11,932, forward strand.
AACGAAAAAGAGGTCAGGACAAGTGAAGGAGCCTGGTATCTCATGCGGGTAGTTCCATACGAAGTGGCCCCGGAAATCTTTTCCGGCACAGTTGTTTCATTTGTGGATATCACCAGAATCAAAGATACCGAGGCAACCCTTAAAACCAAGGAGGCGCTCCTGGATCAGACTCAGAGACTGTCCAACGTAGGCGGTTGGGAAATGGACGTGAACACCGGCAGAATCGTCTGGACCGATGAGGTATACAATATCTACGGAGTATCAAAGAATTATAACCCAAGCGATGTGGAAAAGGACATGCAGTTCTACACTGCCGAAGGCCGGGACAGACTGCAGGAGGCTTTTATGCTCGCCCTGGAGCGGGGCATTCCTTATGACCTGGAACTGCCTTTCACCAGAGCCGACGGCGAGAGGATCTGGGTCAGGACATCCGGCTGGCCCGAGAAAAGAGACGGTAAAGTCGTGCGGATCCTGGGTAATATCATGGACATCACCCAGATGAAAGAAATCCAGCAGGCCCTGCGCGAAAGCGAAAAATACTACCGTAATCTTTTCACTCAGATGCCCAGCGCATTTGCCCTGCACGAGATAGTCCTGGACCACGATGACCAGCCCTGCGACTACACCTTTCTTGAAGTCAATCCTGCCTTTGAAGAGATGACCGGATTAAAGGCCAGGGACATCCTGGGCAGAAGGGTCCTGGAAGTCCTGCCGGAAACCGAGGATATCTGGATCAAGCGCTACGGACATGTGGCTCTGGGCGGACCTCCAGAAGATATCCAGAACTACAGCCGGGAACTTCAGAAACACTTCAAGGTCCGGGTTTTTTCACCTGAACACAAAAAATTCGCGGTTATTTTCGACGAAGCCGGGGATGCTCCTGAGATCAGGGCCCTCAGGGACTGCGAAAAAAAGATCAAAGAACTGCAGGAAAAAATATCTTCTGGAGGTGAATGATCTTGGATAATTCTGACAGGCAAAACCAGAACAACCTCCGCAGGAAGGCTGAAGAACTATTGCAAAACAGCCCTCCTGATGAAGACGAAGCCTCTATGCCCCCGGACAGGCTCAGGAACATTCTGCATGATCTTCGTGTACATCAGCTGGAACTGGAATTACAGAATGATGAACTTCGCAGCACCCAGTTGAAACTGCAAAAGGCCAGGGACAAATTCGCACGCCTTTACAATCAGGCCCCTGTGGGTTACCTGAGCGTAGACAAGCATGGTCTTATCCGCCAATACAACCAGACTTTTCTGGACATGACCGGTTATTCCGGCCCGGATATAAACGCCCGGGCCCTGGCTGACCTCATGGCCCAGACAAGCCGGGAGACTTTCCTGGCCCGTTTCAGGGCCCTTTTCAAGAACCCATGGGGCAAAAGCCTGGAAATAAACCTGTACACTCAAAACAAAAAATACCTGCCCCTTAGACTCACCGGTCGCATTGATGAACATGGCTCACAAAAATCAGATGAAAAGCAGGACTGGTACCTGCTTTTGGTTTTAAGCGATATTTCCGAACAAAAGCTGGCCCGGGAAGAGATTCAGCGCAAGAACGTCCAGCTTGAAAAAACCCTGGCTGAGAGGGATCGTTTTTTTTCCATAATTGCGCATGACCTGAAATCTCCATTGTCCGGGTTCCTTGGCTCCACAAAACTGATGGCCGAAGACATACGAAACCTGACCAAGGATGAACTGCAGTACGTTTCAGCCAATATGCAGAAATCCGCGGAAAATCTTTACAGCCTGCTGGAAAACCTTTTGACCTGGGCCAGAATGCAAAAAGGTGACACAGTTTTCGAACCTGACTATCTGAATTTGGAAGAACTGGCCGTGCATAATATTGAACTCGCCGGGACAGTATTCCAGCACAAGGGTATCCGTTTTGAATCAAGGATTTCGCCGTTACAGAAGGCTTATGCAGACCCAAACATGTTGAGTACAGTTCTGAGAAATTTGCTGTCCAACGCCGGAAAATATTCACCCGAACAGGGACTGGTAATAATCGGCGCAGAGACACTGATCGGGCATACCAGAGTTTACATACAGGACTCGGGTTGCGGCATGGACCAGAAAACCCTGCAGGGGCTGTTTCAGATAGACAGAAAGACCACCCGCCCCGGGACCCGCGGTGAAGCCGGGACAGGACTTGGACTCTTGCTCTGCCGGGAAATGATTCACTGGCACCAGGGTGAAATATGGGCCCAGAGCACACCCGGCAGGGGAAGCACGTTTTTCTTCACCCTGCCGGATTATCGAGCCTGATATGATGTGACTGCCAATGGGAGTATGGGAGTATGGAAGTATGGGAGTATGGGAGTATGGAAGTATGGGAGTCAAAACATCTTTACACCCACACATGGATACCCCCATACCCCCATACTTTCTTCCATGGGAGGGGAGTTTGCGCCGTGCGCGTGATCCTATACAAGGTAGCAGGCCCAGCTAAACCCTGCTTTGCAGGAAATCCTTCGGATTTGTTTAACCGGGCAAGCAGGGTGTCGCGGGGACTGTCCCCAGGCCGATTGAGGCATCCCATGAATGGTTACATTTTTGCAGTCACAGACGTCAGAGATCAGAGGTCAGTAAAATCAAAGAGTTATGTAGATTGTTGATTTCTGAATTTTTCATTCCCCGACTTTTTGCAGATGCATCTGATATAACTATCTTGAAAGTTCAAAGTTCCTGGTTCTTCGTTCCTGGTTGAAAGGTATCTGTTTAGCGCTTTTAAGGAAAGCAGGGGACAGGCAACCCCGGCCCTTGTTTTTTGTTGATGAAAAAAAAAATTGACTTTATTAAACAAGGACTGGGAGAACCAGTCCTCGTGCCACCTGCAAATTGCTAAACTTTTACGGGACAGGCTCTCCGGCACTCACTTGAATGTGTTTTTGTGCCTTTGGAGC
>PWSL01000322.1 GCA_003563255.1 Desulfonatronospira sp.
GAACATCAGGATCCATGAATAATTCCAGGGCGAGTCCCTTTTGGCGGGCTTCAGCCGAAAACAGACCGGATAAGGACTCAAGCAGTTCCTGGAGGCTGAACTCTGCAGGGCAGATGATCATTTTTCCTGCATCTATGTTGGACACTTCCAGAATATCCGAAAGCAGGCGGGTAAACCTATCAGATGATTTAATAGCCAGATTGACGAATTCCTGCTGTTCATCATCCAGGTCTGTGTATTGTAAAAGCTGCATCATGCCCATGATGCCATTGAAGGGCGTACGCAGTTCGTGAGACATGTTGGCCAGGAATTCTGATTTAGCCTGATTGGCGGCTTCGGCTTGCTCCTTGGCTGCAAGCAGGGCGGCCTCTGCCTGTTTACGTTCATTGATCACCTCGGTATATATAATGATTCCACCGACAGATCCATCCTGTTCATACCAAGGCCGGCACTCCCACTGTGTCCAATCTACACTGCCGTCTGCCCTGTAATATGGGTCATCCTCAGCACTTAATATCTCTCCTGCAAGAGCCTTCTGATGAACTTCTCTCCACTTTTGAGGTAAGTCTGGAAACACTTCATAGTGATGCCTGCCAATGATATCCTTGTTTTGGACCCTAAAATCCTGAAGGTAGCGTTGGCTTACGAAAATATAATTTAAGTCACGATCATGAACGGCAACAGCGCTTCGCATATGCTCCACAATATAGTATAAAAGGTTTCGTGAATGAATAAGGGCCTTCTCGGCCCGCTTGCGCTCTGCATTGGCAAATAGCTGTGCCACCAGATTTGTCATAGCAGTTAAAAAGGATTTTTCATCGGTATGCCATTTTCGAATAGGGCCACGATGCTCGGCAGATAAAATACCTATTAAACGCCCATTTTGCTGAATAGCTGAGTCCAGCAAAGAGGTAATCTGCAAAGGGATAAAATAATGCTCGGTCAATTCCTTGGCACGCATATCGTTTTGAGCATCGTCAGCATCTATTTGGCAGTCTTTGCGCATTGCTTCGAAATATGATGGGGAGTCGGCGGTCTTCAATACCTCTATTTGTGAATCAATACCAGAGACTGCGTCATACAACATCCGGCGTAAAAGTTTTCTGTTATCATCCGAAAGCATCCAGACACTGACCCTGTCAACCTGCAAAGTCGCAGCAAGTCTGGTAGTTAATATCTTCAATGCATCATCAACACTGCTGTTTACAATTGTATCTTCAAAGTTCATTTGGGCAATCAAATTACGCTGCATCTTTGCCCGTTCTGTACTTTCTCTGTAAAAATCTTCTGCCTGTTTACGCTCGGTGATGTCCTCAAAAGTGGCATAGGTCTGAAAGGGCTTTGATTCTCCGGGATGAAACAAGGGGATAGCAGTAATGGACAACCAGATGTGGGCGTTCTTGTCCGGATGAAACACGCCTCTGACCACTGGTCCGATAGATTCACCGGTCTTCAGGGCGATCATGGCCGGATGATCAGTGCCGGGAACTTTTGTGCCGTCTTCTTTGATCATTTTCCAGCGCGGGTCCATGGAGGTCTTGCCCTGCATTTGTTCAAAAGAGAGCCCCAGTATTCTCTCTGCAGCTGGGTTGGCCGAAATGATGGTCCCGTCGGCAGCCTGGTAAATAACCCCCTGGGCCATGGTTTCGAAAAGTCGACGATGTTTTTCCTCGCTTTCCCGAAGAGCTTCTTCAGTTCTTTTGCGCTCAGTGATGTCTCGACAGACGCAGAATATGAGTTTTCGTCCGCCTATCACGGCTCCGTTGGCGCTGATCTCAACGTCATGTAGTGTGCCGTCCTTTCTTCTATGATGTGTTTTGATGTGCTCTCCTTCTATGCCGGCTTTTAGCAGCATTTCAAGGAGTTGTTCACGACTGTAATGGGACTGCCAGTCCCATAAATGAAGTTTCTGGACCTCTTCGGGAGTGTATCCAAGCATATCAGCAAAGCGCCTGTTTGCTTCATGGACGCTTCCATCTTCATTTAAAACAACGATCCCGTCCCTGGACTGATCAACAAGCATATGCCGTCGAGCAGCCTCTTCACGAAGATCATCTTCTACCTGTTTACGTTCTGTTATATCCGAAACAAACCCTTGGTAATGGACAATATTTCCTTCCTTATCCCGTACTGCCATGGCATTTCTAGATGCCCAGATTATGGAACCGTCCTTGCGGCTCATCCGGCATTCATAATTGACCAATTCGCCCCTTTCGCTCAAAAGACGTTCAATCTCTTCCCTGTCAGCAGGATCGGCATATAGTTCTGACGCAATGTCTGTAACCGACTCCAGCATATCTTGCACTGATTCATACCCGAATATTGCGGCCATGGCCGGGTTGACAGAGAGCAACTTGCCCTCCGGCGTAGATGTGAAGATACCTATGGGTGCATTTGTTAACAGATCCTGACACTGTTCTGGGGAGGGGATGGAAAATTCTTTCGAAGCGGGTTTTTGTGACATTGTTGCTCCAAGCAGGTTTGGGTATGGTAATAAAAATAACTGAAACTTCACGCTAGACTACGTGCCATAGTCCTCGAATGCCAACCTTGCAGACTACACAATGTATTCCTGGCTGATATAGCTGTGATTACAGCCGGATCAAGGCCCGCTTACAAAAATCGATCACAGCATCCTCGTCAGGCCAAGGATCGTCTTTGCAAAAAGTCTTTCTGCGTAAAATCTCATTAACCAGGCTGAATAGAATTATGGCCATATGATCCACTGGTTGGGCATCAAACTCACCTTTGGCATTTCCTGCCTCCAGGCATTGCTGTATATACCCTTGAACAATCTCATGCTGCGATTCCATGATTTCTTTACAGGCATGATTTCTTTGCAATAGTTTCAGTGGACAGTTAGCCAAGAGCAGTCTGGCCTCCCTTGGACGTTTCTCAGCAATATGCATATGAAAGCGGATCAGATTGGCTAGCTTTTCAAACTCTGTATCCGTATTCTTCGGCAAGTCCTCTATTGCCTGAGCATATTCCTTAAAAACATCATGGATGATCTTTGAAAAGATATCCTCTTTGCCTTTGAAATGATAATACAGCAAAGGTTCTGTGACCCTTGCCTCTTTAGCTATCATCAGCGTAGTGGTGTTGTCAAAACCCTGGGAGGCAAACAGCTCTGCAGAAGCGTCCAGAATATCTTGTTTTTTATTTTTGGCCATATTTAACCAAGGATTTTACCCTTCGGCTTCATCACTCTCTTCTTCCACAGTTCCATATCCTGCATTTTTTTCTTGCGCTCCCGGGCCAGGGATTTTGCTATCAGGGACTGATTTTTCTTATAGCCCCACTTTTCCTTGTATTCTTCTGTAGTCATATCGTGTTTGGCAAAATGCTTCTTGGTAAGAACCTTGAAAGATTTGCCGCACTCAAGGCAGGTAATGCTCTTTTCTTTAATAGCTTTTTTTGGATCGATGGCTGGTTGCTGCTCCTGTTCGGCCTGTGACTCGGTCACTCCTTGTGAAGCCTCTTTTATCCCCTGGGACAGGGATCGAATCATGGAGTTGATTTCTTCTTCAGTCATATTCCGTACACTGGCCTGGGCCTTTACAATCTCCAGAGCTTGTTTGACGTGGTCTTCCATTTAGAATTCTCCTAAAGTAAGTTGTTGAAATGTTACATTTTATGATCTTATTACCGGAGCTTAAGTGAACAGTTGATCAAAATAATCTGACCAACTGTGCCCTTTGTATGTGTCCCCAGCATTACCTATAACCTGCAAAATTGCAAGCACAGCATAACAGTCTGCTAGCACTCATGAACAAAGGTTTTTCGTAACAGTTTAGCCCTTTTTAAGAAAAGCGGGAGACAGGCACCCCAGCCCTTGTATTCTATTAATGTAAGAAAACAGGCTTAGAAAACAAGGGCTGGGAGAGGAGTCCCCATGTCACATGGCAAATATCTAAAGCGGGCCATGCCCGCAACCCAATAAAGAAAAGAGTTTTTAGCCCACAGATCACACAGATTGACACAGATAAAAGAGATTGAAGAAGCATGTTTTTTCCTTGCGGGAATAAGACCCCAGTGAAACCCTGC
>PWSL01000125.1 GCA_003563255.1 Desulfonatronospira sp.
GGAAAAATCGAAAACCACAAAGGGTTGTGGCTGAATCTTTCAACATCAGTCGAAACACCTTGAAAGACTGGGATCACTCATTTGCTCTTTATGGGACCGTGGCTCTTTTACCGGAGATATCCCATGAGCAGGTTGACCCGGCTCTGGAGCGACTGGTTATCCTGATCAAACTTTCAAGGCCACATGAACGTGCCAACCATGCCTTACGACTCGCCGAGGCCCTGGAGATTGAAGACGCCTCTTTGGAACGTATCCGCCAGATTCAGCGTTCTTATGGCTATGGCCAGCGAATGGATGAAGCAGACATTTGTTTTTGGTCCGGTCTGCAACATATCCTGGAATCCGTAACCAAGCAAAAAGAAAAACCGCCTGCCAGGCCAGTTCATAACCTGCACGACCGGCCTGGTACTTTTTTCAATTATCAGCGCGACCACCTTCAACATCGAATTGAGCTCTTCAAGGCCTTATCCAAGCTTGAAAAAAAACGCCAGATTCGCCCAGTGCTTCAAGAATTCGGCATGGCCCCCAATCGGTTCTATGTGTTGAAAAACCGGTATATGCTCTATGGAGTCTGGGGCTTGGCTGATCTTGTCCAAAAGGGGCAAACCGGTGAAAAAATTTCTCCCCAGCTGGAGCTTCAAATCATAGAAGAAAGACTGATGGATCCGTCCCTGTCCACAGCCAAGATGATAAAAAAGCTCAATTTGAAATGTTCCCGGGCCAATGTCCAAAAGATCTATGCTCGATGGAAGCTCTCACGATTCAAAAAACCCGTTGCCATCCGAGGAGTTATCTCCAGCCCCGTCCCGGCTCAGGTGACTGAGAAACAGTCACCGGTAGAAGCCTCGGCCAAATCCCGGTTTCCCGATCTCGTTGATACCTCCGGGCTCAAAGTGAACCGTTCTTTCCTTCAATTCATCAAGCACCTGGCCTACCGTAAAGTGGTCATCAGCAACCCAGGAACTTTGATCATGGCTCCTTTCCTGGATCAACTGGGGGTCATTGAAGCATGGCACACCTACGGCCCAAACAGCCTGCGCACTTCTGAGATCACCAACAATATTATCGTGAATGTCATGCGCATTATCGCTGGTTTTCCCAGCATCCATGACTTTACACTCAATGCTGACCGCTCTGTAGCCGTGGCTTCAGGACTGGTTCTCAACCCAGGAAAAACCAGATTCTACGATGCATTCGATGAGCTTCGCTTCAGCCATTTGCAGTTCCTGCGAAACGATGCCTCTTGCCGGGCCAGGGAACTGGGGATCATTGAGGGCAAAGAGATTGCCATAGATTATCACTGTGATCCCTCGGATAGCCGGTTTCCTGAAGACAAAGCATTGAGCAAGGCTCCTGATAAGAACGGTGATATGACGTACGCTCACAGGCCGCAGATCCTCTGGGACAGCATGACCAACACCATCATTAATATCGCCTACTGTGAAGGCAAGTCCAGGGCTCCGTCAGCCCTGTACCGCTTCTGTGAACGAAACCTGTTTATGATCATTGACCCTGACGTCATCAAGGAAATTTATGCAGATTCCGAGTATACCGGAGAAAAACAGCTGATATATTTGACTGTTCGTTCGGAATCGGACATTACCATGTGCCTCAAACAAAACCCCAAGATCAAGCGTTGGAAAGAGGCAACCATCCAGCAAGGGGTCTGGCAGGATTACCGGGAGCAATATCGCATTGCCAGTAAGGACTTCATTCTCCCAGAAACAAAAAAGCCCTTTCGTTTTGTGGTCAAGCAAAACAAAGAAACCAGTGAGATCCGCTGCTTTGGAAGTACATATACGGACTACAGCCCGACCAAGATCCTGGATGCCTACCACATCCGCTGGCCGGTGGAAACTGGTATCAAAGATCTTATCGAGAACTACTTCCTGAACAAACCCACAGGCACGTCTCCAGAAAAAGTGGAAGCTCATTACTATTGCATCATGCTTGCTCGGCTCGCTGTTGATTATTTTCGGTCCCAGCTATGTATACCTCAGTGGCAAAGCCCTGAAGACTGGAAGTGTGTATTGTCCACCATCCGAACCAGCATATTCAGCAATCAAAACTGCGAACTGAGCCTTGATGACTCCGGCGACCTGCTCATTACATATCTGGACGAAGATCGTCAGGGGATTAAAAAGAGACTTGCCGAACTCCTTACCAGCAGAAAAGAAACAGGCCTCAACCGCGTTTCCTGGTGGGGAAATCGAGGCGTTCAGATTCAGGTCAAAGATCAGTATGCCATATGATTTTGGCTCTCAAATTGGGCTATCTTTATGGCTCTCAAAAACGGGTGGAAAAGTCTGATAGTTGGTATTTTCGGCTTTGTAGGAGCAGCCATTCATTTGTTATCTGGAAGATCATGGTCTTAGGAGTCCTACGAAACAGCTTACAGGTGCATGGCCTATACTGCAGCCATTATACCCATAACTACTGTGCTCAATCTCATACCTTACCAGGGAGTGGTCATCGGACTGGTCTGGGTGACCTATCTTCTGGTGACGGCCAGCGTTAAAGCACATGGCATTAAGCCGCAATCAGCCTGGATTGGTTTCTGGATCATCTGCGCCATCTTTGTTTTTGCCTCAGTGAGCGCGGAAATGGCCGCTAGAAAGCTCTCCAGCGAGATGCAGGCCTGGGAGGCGGAAATGCACGAAAGAACCGGCGACCTGAAAAGGCTTGAGGAAATGACTCCGGAAGAAGCCGGACAGGCTATAAAGGATTTTTTCAGGGGAATGCAGGACCAGGATGATTGACGTCATTAACATGTCATTTGTGGAGGTAACATGAACGTAAAAAGATGTGCATTGGTTGGGGCTGTTTTGATTCTTCTGACAATGGTCGGCAATTACGGCCTACAGGTTCCTGAGGCCCGGGGCGGGGACAGGTGTTCTCCAGGTGCTCCCATGGTGGATGAGGAGGAGCTGGGTCTGCCGGTCTACCCGGGTCTGGAATATGTATCCCGGGGCCAGGGAGGGGATATGAGCGTGAACAACACGCCGACTCTGCCCACACTTGGCGGTTGCACCTTTGATCCATTTGAAGAGGTGGTGCGATTTTATGAGCAGGAGTTGCCTGATTGGAGCCGGATAGAGAGATTCGGCAATCAGTTTTTCTTCCAGGAAGAGCCCGGGGAGGATTTTAATCCCGTCAGTCTTGAGGCCCATATCAGGACCCACATTACTGTTGTTGCGCCGTTTCAGGAAGGCAGGCCGGTACAGGTAAATTATCATTACCAGAAATAAGAGAGGCAGTTATGAAGTCATTTTTCAGTGTTCTGGCAACATTTTTTCTGCTGGCAGGGATGGTTTTTACTTTGCGTCCGGCCAGGAGCATGAAAGGTACTTTCCTGATCCGGACAAAATGCTTCCCCGACGTGAACATTCCTGGGGTCCTGATCCCGGAGGGATAATTTACGACGGGTATAATCTTCCGCTTTACACGCACAGGTACCCTGGATGGCCCGGATATTATCCCCAATATCCATACTACCCCCCGTATTATGAACCCAGGAAGCCCTGGTACGAGGATGAGCCACCGATTTAGGCAGGTCGGCTGGTTCTGCTGGTGGATCCTGTGAAAGCCAAGGTCTTAGTCAATGGCTATGAACTTCAACGCCATCCGGATCTTTCCTATGAAGTGAAACTGTTGGAGGGCAAGCACAAGCACAAGATCGAGGTGGTGGCCGAGGGGTACCTGCGCATAAACGTACAGTCCGGATTCGCGGTGGGGAGAGGGCTCCGCCTGACCATCCGGCTTGAGCAGGGCAATGAATAACAAGTTTTATCTGCAGCCAGGAGGATCATAATGAGAAAGTATCTATATTTTATGCTGGTTTTGGCCCTTGGTTTTTTTCGTGTCCTTTCGGTAAGCCTGCGTAAAAAGTTTTGGCGCATGGGGTATCTTCGGATGTCAAACCCATAGGAGGACAACCCATGAGCCATCAAGCATATCCAGCCACCCGGCCGGCTATTGAAGAAGTTGAGCAGCAATTTGCGCATTGGCGGCAAACCAGAGCGCAAAAATCTCCA
>PWSL01000464.1 GCA_003563255.1 Desulfonatronospira sp.
GGCTGGCCTGTGCCTCTGTCCGAGGCGAAGATAATCTCTCTGGCCAGGGACCTGGGGGAAAACCCGGACCTGCTTCTGGCCCTGGCCGGCAAGGTCTCCTCCGAAGTTCAGGAAGTCATCCGAAGCCGCCCCGAGCTCTTTGCCGAACTTATAAAAAACCTGAAAGACATGCCCGACCATGCAGTCCTGCGCCTGGTGCGTGAAGTGCGTGACGGGGAGTGGTGAAAGGCTTAAAAAAGTTGAGGACGCCATGAAAGAAAAAGACTCCATTCTGCCCAGGGGACAGGATTGCCTCCCTGCACCGGGACCTGTGCAGGTTCTGGGCATTGACCTGGGAACCACCAACTGCTCCGTGTCCCGGATCACAACCTGTTGCTCCAACCACAAATCCATTCCTGATCCTGAATGTCTGGAAATCAGGCAGCCCAATCCAGAAGGTGGTGAGTATGTGTCGGTCCTTATGCCTTCGGTTCTGGCTCTTTATCAGGGCCGTGTATACACAGGGGAGGGGGCCAGAAGGCTTCGGGCCGGATGTGCAGAATCCGGGTCCGGGCTCAGGCATGAACAAAGCATATTCTGGGAAGACAAAAACTTCATGGGTGTCAAGAAAACCATGCATAAGGCCCCCAGTGGTTATCAGAGCTCCAAAGAGATCGCCGGGCACCTTCTACGTTTTATTCTGCAGTCCTGCAGACGGGAAAAGGACCTGCCCGCAAGCAGGACCGTGGTCACTGTGCCGGCCTGTTTTGAGCAGGCCCAGCGCCGGGATACCCTTGAGGCCTGCGCAATGGCTGGACTGGATATTTCCCCGGGTGATCTGCTGGATGAACCTGTGGCTGCCTTTGTGCATTACCTGTTCTCCCGGGACAGACACGGTATCAACAGTATAGGCCATGACCTGCGCTGCATGATCTTTGATTTCGGGGGAGGCACCTGCGATGTGGCCGTGTTTAGCATCAGCCTCAGGTCCAAAGAAGAATCCATCCGGGTCTCTCCCCTGGCGGTGTCCAGGTATCATAAACTTGGTGGAGCAGATATTGACCGGGCCGTGGTCTACGAAGCCCTGATTCCTCAGCTCATTGAGCAGGAGAATCTGGCCGAATTCGACCTTGATTTTGACGCCAAAAAGAACGCCCTGGAACCAGCCCTTATAGGTATAGCCGAAATGCTGAAAACCGGGCTGTGCCGGGAAATGGACCGCATTGAGCAGTTAAGCGGACTTGAGGGCAGGGCTTTGTCCCGGATTACCAAAAAGTATCCGGGACGCATTGAATGCCCCCTGCCTGACGGACGCCGGATGTACCTGGATGAACCCTGCCTGGATGCAGAGCTTTTTTCCGGAATCATGGCTCCTTTTCTGGATACGGACATACCTTACCACAAAGAGACGGAATACCGCTGGACCTGTTCGATCTTTGTTCCCATGCAGGACGCTCTGCTGCGGGCCGGCCTGGACGAGAAGGACATCGACCTGTGTCTGCTTGTGGGAGGCAGTTCGCGCATTCCCCAAGTGCGCCGGGCAATTCAGGACTTTTTCAGCAAAGCAGTGGTGGAGTCCCTTGCCGAGTCCGAAATGCAGACCGCCACCGCCAAGGGAGCCTGTCTGCACGCCTGGATGCTTGAATCCATGGGGCAGAGCATTGTCCGCCCGGCATGCGCCGGTTCAATTTATATCCAGACCCGGTGCGGGCCGCAGATGCTTATCAGTGCCAATACACCTCTGCCTTTTCCAGGCCGGAACCAATGGGAGCAATGCTCCATGCTGAGTATCCCCGAGACCGCATTGAGTGACCCGGTTATCCTGCGTATTGAGCTGATGGACGGTCAGGGAAAGATTCTCAAGAACTGGGTATGGGAGCTGGAGCCGCCGGTGAACCGTGGGGAGCAGATCCTTTTGCAATATCATATGGATGAAAACCAGACCCTGCAGATGCAGCTGAGCCTGCCCGGCAAACCAGAGCAGAAGATACGCTGCCTGGACCTGGAGAACCCGGTGAGTAGCGTGGTCAACCCCAATGCCAAGCGCAGAGAGATACTTGAACTGGAGGAGGCCGTGCGCACCAGGCAGGTGCCTGAACAGAACCTCAAGCAGACCACTGAAAGAATTGCCGGGCTTTATCAGGAAATAGGGCAGAAGGAAAAGGCCCTGAGCCTCTACAGAAATATGCTTGCCCTGGGCGGTCCTGATTTTGTTCTGCTCAACAGGCTGGGCATGCTTTACGGTGAAACCGGAGATTACGGGCGCGAAGAAAAGTTTTACCTGGAAGCGGACCGGCATGCACGGAACTGGAAAGGGGCGCTGTTTAACCTGGCCCTGTCTTACCGCCGTCAGGGCCGTTACCGGGAAGCTGCCGATATTCTGGACAGGGCCATTCAGGCAGAGCGTATTGCTCCTTACCTGGTGCTAAGGGCCATGGTTGCTGAAGCGCTTCAGGAAAAAAAGGACCGGTAAAGGCTGCTCAGACAGGCACTGGATTTGTTTGCACCGGTCTCGGCTTTAAGCGACTGGGAGCTTGGCTGGTATCTCACTGCTGTGCGTATGAGCGGCCTGACCCAGACCGAAGAGGAGATCCGGGAGGAAAGGAAGAGGCGCGGCCCGCAGAATAAGCAGGAAGATCCAGCCGGCATCTATCCTGAAATCAATTATCATCCAGTGAGGAGTTGATTATGGCTGCTCCGTGGCTTGCAGCCCGGGGGGAGCTTTACCAGGAGCAGCAAAAAGCTCTCCTGCTGTCTCCTTTTTATTCCAGGGTGATCTCAGGTTCCTCTGGCTCAGGCAAGACCAGCATCCTGGTGCACAGAGCCGCCTATCTGGTCCGGAACTGGCACGTGCCAGTCAGTCGATTCATGATCCTGACCTTTACCAATGCCCTTAAAGAAACAATCCAGGCCGGCCTTCAGGAACTGGGTATAAGTCAGGACAGTGTGTTTACATTTGATAAATGGTGCAAGACCTTTCACGAGAAAAACATAGGCCGTGCCCCCCGGCGTGGTCGCTTTTCCCATCCAGGGGCCACAAGAGAGGCGGTATACCAATATCTCAGGCATGAGGGTCAGGACAGGGGACTTTATGACTTTATTCTGGTGGACGAGGGTCAGGACCTGGAACCCGTCTGTTATGACATTCTGGAAAAGATTACCCGCCATGTAAGCGTTTTTATGGGTCAGGAACAGCAGATATACTCCAGCCGGGCCACCCGGAAAGATGTCCTGAGGGCTTTGGGCCTGTCCAGTGCCGATATAGAGCTGTCGACAGGATATCGCTGCAACTTCTGTGTTGCGGAACTGGCTGCCGAATTTCTCCCAGCAGATTACAAAAAAGGATTTTTAGAAGCACACAGCCGGCCCGGGCAGATGGACAGGGAGAAACCTCTTCTGTTTGTGGCCAGAGATTTTGAGCAGGAGATGTACAACCTTTTGCAGATCCTGCGGGCCAGACAGTCTCTGGGTGAGCGTATTGCAGTGCTTTTTGCCGAAAGATGGCAGGCAGAGATGTTTCCAAAGTTGTGCATGGATCTGGGACTTTACGCTGAAGGACCCAGAGTCTGGCCTCCTGGACGCAAAACAAAGGGAATTGCTCATGATTTTTCATCCCCGAGGCCCAAGGCCATGACCTATCACAGTGCCAGGGGCATGACCTTTGATGTGGTGCTTATGCCCAGGCTGACCACCAGACATTTTCGCGGGTTTTTGAAGAAAAATATGGATGTGCTGCTGTACACAGGTGTGAGCAGGGCAGCGCGCTGGGTGTATATGAGCACGGTATATGCGGATCTGATTAAGCCCGTACGCACTCTTTACAACGGCATCTGTCATGGCCTGGGAGGTTTTGGGCTGGAAATCCGGCATGGCCGGTTCAGCCGTCAAAAAAGCATGTTTGAATATATGCAGGACAACTCTCAGGAAACAGCAGCCCCAAAAGAGCATGATCCCATCCTGAAAAACGAAATCAAAGGGTATGCCGATCTATTCTAAACCACTGATTGGAAAAGCTCATTCCAGGCGATGGAAATATTTACATA
>PWSL01000198.1 GCA_003563255.1 Desulfonatronospira sp.
CCGTGAGCCGTGAACCGACATCTTTACCCAGTGAAATATACGAAGTATCAGCGCAGCAGATTTCACCGGGGCGACGTCCGATATCCGACTTCCGACCTATGATCTCTGATCCCCAATCCCTAAATTTTCTTAACCTTGAAACTTGAACCCTGAACGCTGAACGTTGAACGTTGAACCTTGAACTTTCCAATCCCTAAATCCAAGAATCCCAGAATCCCAGAATCCCGGAATTTAAGAATTCCAGAATTTCTTTAAAAAAACCTTTCCCGGATAAAAATGATATCCCCGGGCAGGATCACTGTAGAATGATCAGCGTTTTCGATGATTTTCTCAGGATTGGTCCTGGTGATCTCAGCCCTGTTCCTTCTGGCTCTATGGGTGTAGCCCCCGGCCATGGCCACGGCATTGAACAGGTTGATGCCGCTCACATATTCGTATTTGCCGGGCTTGTTAACTTCGCCCAGGATGTAGAAAGGGCGGTAATTGAGAACTTCCAGGCTGATGCTGGGATCCACCAGGTATCCGTCCAGAAGTTTTTCCAACAGGCTCTGTTCCAATTCCCGCAGGCTGAGTCCGCTGACCCGGACCTCCCCTATCAGCGGGAAGGAGATGTTTCCTGCTCCGTCAACCTGGAACTCTCCTGATAGATCTTTTTCACCGAAAACGGTAACTTTGATCCTGTCCCCCGGACCCAGGGTGTACTGGGTTTCCAGGATCTCGCGAGGTTCCGAAACATCCTGGTCCGCTGCCAGCAAGGCAGGCCCCAGCAGAATAACAACCAGAAAAATAATTGTTTTAAGTGCTTGTCTCTGAATCATGGTTTTCTTGTATTGCATAAAATGAATATATGACAGTTTAAAAGATTGTTCCCCCCGGCCTCAAGAAAAAAATGCAGGCAAATACTATATTTTTATACATAGTTAGATAAAATAATTCGCTGAAAAAGTCAAAAGAATAATATAGACTTTTTCCAGGAGGGCACATTCTGTCCGTCAGTGTATCAGGCAGGGTGAACTCTTATCTCAAAATTGAACATCTCGCGGCATTGTCTAAAATTCCAGGCCTCTCTCCGTTCACTTTTCCCTGTCCATCTTTGAAGCGCCTGCAAAAAGTCAGTGTTGCAGGCGCAGAGGACAGATGACAGAAAAATCAGAGAGTTACAATGCAAAGTTTTGCTGAAGTTCGATATTTGACTTTTAGCAGGTGCATCATCTTTAGTGACCAGCACTGAACTGAACTGTACCGGGTACCCGACAGGCAGGGTCTAAGCTAAAAACCTGGCTCTGGTATTGACATAATTATTGCCGGCTACTATTTTCTGGCTCTTCGACTTTTGCTGTGGATTTATTATTATGGAACATTACGGCTTTCCGGCTCCGGGGTTTTGTCAAAAAGGCTCAAAAACTTGCTCACAGGCGGACTAAAGCCCGCACTTTACCAGGATTCCAGCATGTGCACAGGAAATAACGTGCGGGCTTAAGTCCGCCTAGCTCGCTTCGGATCCGGCACCTACTTTTAAGAAGAGTTACGCTTTCCATGTGCTTTACAAACAAGTTTAAAAGTAGGTGCCGGAAGCCGCTTTTGCCAAAACCCCCGGAGCCGGCATTCTGGATAAAGCGCTTTATTTTTAACTGTGTGTAAAATCCACACGTTGCGTCGAGGAGCCAGGATAAAGAACCGTTTCCGGATGGAAACTAATTAGTTCAATGGAGTTTACATTGGAAGATATTTTCTCCCAAAGAGTATCCATTCCCAGGGATGTAATGGTGCGCGACGTGGCCGGTGAATCGGTGATCCTCAATCTTGCCACGGAAACATATTTCGGCCTGGATGACGTGGGCACGCGCATGTGGAAGGCGCTCGAAGATAATACTACCGTTCAGGCCGCCTACCAAAAGCTGCTGCATGAATACGACGTTGACCCTGAAACACTGCGCAGGGATTTCCAGGAGCTGATCGGAAAACTGGTGGAACACGGCCTTTTGGAGCTTGATTCAGCTTAAGTACAAAAGTTGGACAGGCCTTTTTCCCCCTGCAAACGCTGCTGAACCTTCACTCAGGGGAGCGCGTGCCTGTAGAATTTTCTGCAAACCTGTCCGGCGGGGATTATGTCTTGCTTTGGAACACCCCGGTGTACAGCCGGGCCGGCAGCGCAAGCCCCGGGGCCGCCTTCCGGCAGTCCACCTTCCTGGGCGCCCCCTGTCCATTGACAGCCTGTGCGTCAAAACCGCTGATCACGTACCTGCACTCAGCGAACCCGGCAAGGGCCGACGTCTTGATCCTTTCGCTCATGGACGGCCGGACCGCCCTTGGCCGGGCTGGAGAATTACCGGAAAAATACCGCCGGTGATTCACGCTGTCCAGCCTGCTCAAAGCGCAACAGCCGGCAGCTCATTGAAGGAATTTTGATAAAACCGACAGTTTTCCCGTCTAAAACGCTCCGGTGATGGACACTAAAAACTTGTTTTCAGTGAATTCCCTGTGTGAGCGGTTGCTGTCCTTGGTCCGGTATGCGTATTTGGCTTCAGCCCTTAAATTCCGGTTCCAGAGATAGGTCACCCTGGGGCCTAATGTGTAGTAGTTGTCCTTTACATTGACACCCTGGTAAGAATCACGGGTATAGTCGAAAAACGCGCCCACAAGGAGATTTCTCAAGAGCTCATGATCCAGCCTGACTTCCGCGTCAACCGATCTTGTGCCTGAAGAATCGGGGAAGGTGGTCTCCTTGATGGAACGCATCACCTCGGCCTCAACCGAAGTCAGTCTGGTAGGCTGCCAGAGCATGGACAGGCCGTACCAGAATCCGCTGATGTCCGGTCTGTGGTCATAGTACTGTTTCATGTAACCTACAAAGACCTCGCCTGAGGTCACTCCGCCGAGATCAAAACCCGTCCCGATATCTATGCGGTAACCGTCGGAATCTCGCTTTACCCAGCTTTTGTCATAGCGCCTCCATTCGTAACGGGCGGAGATAAAAGGCTGAACATCGGGGTTAAGTTCATAAGCCAGCCTGGCCTGGAGCTGGTAGGTATTGTAATCCCTGAAGTCCTGGTTCAGGGAATCTCCACTCCTGAGATCCACTCTTTTGAAATCCCGGCGGGTGAATTTGCCTCCTGTAGAAAAGGACAACCTGCCCATGCCCTGATAATAGGAAAGGTCTCCAGTGGTTTGCTGGTAAACAGAGGGTTCATCCCATTGGTAAGAAAATTCGCCGACGCCCCGTTGTTCATGCAGTTGCTGGAAACCTGCCCGGGCGAGGAGGAAAGACTCTCTGAGAATGTCCATCCTGCCTCTCAGGAAAATATGACCGTCCAGATAGTTCTCATCAGACTCTGAAGCATAGAATCCGCTCTCCAGACCAGCATCGAGGCCCAGAAAATGTCTGATCCAGTTGGAACTGATATCAATTTCCGGAGCTACAGTAGTGATCATATCTGATTCTTTATCTCTTTTGGTTGCGTAGATATTGTCACTGTATTCCAGCCCCAGGGTCAGTGCCGGCTTGATGGTAAAGGCTCCGGCCCTGATTCCCAGGGGATCATAGTCCGGCCTGGGTTTTTCATGAATGGGAACCCCCCTCTGGGCCAGGGCAGTGCCGGAAAACATGAACAGGATCAGCAGCGCCGGTATTATATATTTTCCAGTCAGTCTCATAAGATCCCCCTTCCGGTTTCAGTTTTTAAATTTACGCTTTATACCTGAGACCATGTCCAAAAACGGCAGCCGTCTGATGTCAGCAGTTCCCTGGGAGTAAGAGGCGCAGGATGCCGGCTGATCAATTAACAGAAAAAAATATGAAGCCGTATTTGTAAATTTTGATCCTGGACTAAGGAATCGTGGGACTGGCAGGATCGTCATCTATGCCCGGAGTAAATGCCTCCCTGAATTTTTCCGAAAAGTCATGCTGCACGATCTCCCTGGCAAGGACAATTTTCAGGGCACTGGAGGAAGCAGTCCGGATAGTCTCAGCTTCATCAGGCCTGACCTGGACGGCTCTGGCTACAATCTGGTCCGCCAGCTCAGGATTGGCTGCTACAGCAAGGTGTATGGCCTCCTCTATCTGATGTGTGAATGCGTTTTCCAGGGTTACTCCCTCTGGCAGAAACTGCTGGATCAGGGCGTCAATTTCGGCATCGGACATTTCTTGTTCCTGGGCCGCTGCCGTAGTGCTCAGGCAAATGATGAGCCCTGCGGCAAAAATCAAGCTCATGGTGGTGGTAAAAATTTTGCGCATGTCCTTCCCCCTTTTTTATATATACGTTGCTTTGTATGAGTGGAACCGGAAGTTTCCAGCAACCGGAGTCTGAGCGAAGCAGAAAAATCTGACAGTTTTCATCCGGAAGCGGTTCTTTTTCCTTTTGGCTGCGCCTGCCACGGGCCTTGCGTGGTCAATCTGCACAATTATTCGTCAGCGTATTAAGATACGCCTCCTCATAATTGCTTGATTTCCTTTCCAAAAGAAAAAATCCTCGTTTCCGGAAAGAAAACCGATAGCTTCAGCATCCGGAAATAAGGAATTTCCGGATGGAAACGAATTAACAGTCGTCGGCCTGAAAGCAGGGGCAGTATTTTTTAAAATCATGTAACTATTCTCGACAATTACAAGATATGGCCCTCAGGTCCGTAAGTTCGGGGCTGGTGTTGTTATTATTTTGATTAGAAAACTTGAGAGTTCAAAGTTCCTGGTTACTGGTTCTAGGTTTAAAGAAATAAACTCAATATATCCTGACAGATACCAGGTTTGACTCCAAAGAAGTACTGAATAAGCAAAAAAAATTGAGCTTATTACAGGAGCACTTTTGACTGTCCAGTAAAAATAACTATAATAAAAAATATATGGTAAATCAATACCAATGTCAATGTAAAAATAAAAAACATCAAAGCTTACTCTCGGTGTCGACCTTGGAGACAGGCAGAGTGTTATTTGTGATATTAGTGGTATCAGGGTAACCTACAAGAAGCGGGGATCGAAGATTTTCACTGAGAAGAGACAGTAACGGAAAACAGAATGCCCCGGGTATAATCGCAGAAATTTTTGCAAGAAGACCCGTCCGTGAATCTCTGCCAATCTCCACGAATCCCCCAATCCCTGAATCTCTGAATCCCTGAATTCCTGAATCCCCCAATCCCTCAATTCCTCAATCCCCCAATCCATTTTGCAGCCGCAAAAATTCCCACGCCCGCCAGACACCCCATCCCGTTGAGCCACACGTCATCCCATGTTCCGTGACGGTATGGCAGATAGTGCTGAAAGAGCTCCATGAGCGAGCTGTAGGCAAATACAAAGAGTACCGCCCAGGCCCGGGTCCTGTTTGCTTCAAAGCTAAGGCAGGCCAGCAGGCCCACCCAGGCCATTCCTCCCAGGTGCATGTACGGGGCTGAGCCAGCAGGGGTCCCGGGATCAGGGGTCAGGGTGGCATAAGGGATAAGCAGCAGCATGATCACCAGCAGCACCCTGCTGCCTGTTCTAAAATCCAAACTCACTGCTGCTCTGCTCATGCCGCCTAACAAAGATCCCGGCTATTGATTCGTGAAGGAAAGCATTATTTCAGCTGTCTCCTGGGTGAGATAAATAATGATATTGCTGTCAATGAGCATTTTTCTGCCCTGGACGGACTTTTTCAAATTCTTGACGTCAATCATCGGTCCTTTCCCTGCGCGACTGGTCAATAAATTCGTCCACCTCCTCAGGAGTACTCCCCATGGTCTTGCGGGTTATGACCGATAACTTCTGGGTAAATGACGGCACAGCTTCAAGGGTGAGCTGGTTGTTTTTCCTGTGGATTAACATCCTGGCTCCAGGCTTTACATTCAGTTTCCTGCGGATGTGCGCCGGAAGAACAATGCAGCCCCTCTTGGACACAGTGACCGTTTCGGTTGGCATGCTGCAGTCCTCCTGTCAGGCAGACTTAATCAAACTATGCAGCATTAATTGTAATGTCAAACTTTCACAGGGGGAAAGCTCAGCTGTACAATGCGATCTATGACTTCTGATTCAGGATTGCTATCAGAATGATCTTCATCTGTTCCGCTGATATTTTTTCCTCAAAGCGAAAAATACAACTGCACCGGTTAAACAAAGAAAGGTTTGACGGCGTGAACTGATTGCGCCCCAGGTGTCACTGATCGTCCAAAACGGCCACCCATGATCGCTCTGAGGTGGATACGAGGGTGCCTATATGGTCTCTATAAAAGAGGTTCGCTACCCCATGTCCATCAGTGACCTGAACCGACTGTGCAGGACAAGCCGGGTCTAAGCAAAAAACCTGGCCCTGGTATTGACTTCATTATTGCCAGCTACTAATATTTGGTTAATAATAGCAGTAGCTGACAATAATTAAATTAAGTTTATCTCTTTAAATCAAAAACCGGCAACCAGGAACTCTGAACCCTAAAGTCAGTACGTCTTTCCGGATCCGGGGTTTTGGCAAAATCCCGGATCCGGCATTCTGGATAAAGCTCATTATTTTTAACTGTATGTAAAATCCATACGTTGCGCCGAAAAACCAAAAATATCTTTACGTTATCAGCCATCAGTTCCCTTTTATATGGGATTTCCAGGAGCTGATCGGAAAACTGGTGGAACATGGCCTTTTGCAGCTTGATTCAGCATAAGTACAAAAGGTGGACAGGCCTTTCCCGGCCAGAGCGATCCTTTTTAATCCAGGCGGCAGTGCTTTTGCCCGTGTTCCGGATTAAAAGGAGTATGGGGTTTCAAAAGGTTCGATCCCGTCTTGAAAAAGAACCGTCTCAAGCCGGGCAGGTGCCCCGCTCCAGTGATTCTGCCCTGGAAAAAGCCCGCCAGGCGGCCCGCATGGTGTCAATCGCCGCGGCCCACACCCTGTGCCAGACGTCCTGCCTGGACCGCTCGCTGGTGCTCTGCGTTTTGCTGCGCCGGATGGGTATCGACGCTGATCTGCACCTGGGCGTGAAAAAGGATGGCGGCGTTTTTTCGGCCCATGCCTGGGTAGAGCTTGACGGCGAAGTGATAAATGACACAGCGGATGTGCGGGAGCGGTTCGCTCCCTTTCCCGCACCCGTAACCAAAGCCGGCTCATGCGCGGATATGTAGAATAATCCTTTGTGCAGACGCAACACCAGCAGAGACTGCCCCATGCTTAGCCCTCAACCCCTGTCAGATCCCTCCGAAACCAGGGAAGCGCCCCGCCTGCTGGCCGCCCTGGTTACCAGACGCCTGTTGCCCTCTGAGGTCCCTTCCGGCCAATGGCAAGGTATTACCGAAACCGCCCTGGCCCAGGGTCTTGCCCCCATGCTGTTCTGGGCTGTGAGATCATCCGGCATGGACCCGGAATCCATTGAAAACGGATCAGCCATCGCCGCCTCCGCCCGCCAGGCCGCTTTGGCGGATATCCTCATGGAAGAGGCCGTGAAAAATGTTTCCCGGGCCTTTTCATCCGCCAGGATTCCAGCCGTATGGCTCAAGGGCGCGGCCCTGGCCCGCACCGTGTATCCCCAGTCCTGCCTGCGACCCATGGGGGATCTGGATGTACTGGTTCCCTTTGATCAGCGTGAGCAGGCCCTGGAGACCCTGTTCACCCTGGGCTATGAGCTTGATACCCGCAGCATTCTGCCTCAGGTGGATCCAGCGGTCCTGGAAAAGCGCAAGGGCAGGGATGAGGTATACGCAAAAAAATTGTGTGTACATCATTTTGTGCTTAAGGGCGGCCGGTCTGATAAAGTTTTGCTGGAGCTGCATTTCGGGCTTCGTTGCCACAACAACAGCCTGCTGCTTCCTGAAAAACACATGCAGGGGTTTTTTCAGCACACCCGGTCCCTGTTACTGGATGACCAGACGAGCATTACGGTTTTGCTGCCCGAGGCCCACCTGCCCTACCTGGCCGTTCACAGCATTGTTCAACACGGGGGGGAAGGTGCCAGTCTCATGCGCGATCTGGATATGCACCTGCTCATAACCAAAAACGATCTGCACTGGCCGGCAGTCATCCACCAGGCGGCAGCCCTGGGGTGGACGGGCGCTGTCTACCGGGCCCTGGAAAGGGCGGTTGAATCCTTTGCCACTCCGGTGCCCCCATGGGTATTGGAAGAGCTGGTCCACAGGCGGCCGGATCACGAAGACCCCTTCATGATTGAAAAGAGGCATAGCCCGGGATACCGGTGGGTAGTGGCCCGAAACACCCTTGCCCGTTTGCCTGTCCGGGAAAAGATGCGCTTTATTGCTGAAAGGCTTTTCCCGTATGCTGATTTCATGCGCGCCCGCTACGCGGTGCCGCAGGACCGGGCAGTATGGCCCTATTACCCCTACCGGTGGTTTGATCAGGGCAGGGTCATTGGTCATGCCATAGCTAGACGAATCCGCGCGCCAAAGGGCAAAAAACCATGAGTGGCATCCTGGGCATATTCAACATATCCGGTGAGCCTGCAGCCATGGAGGACCTGCAGCGGATGGCCGTGCCCCTTGAGCGCCGCGGGCCGGATGGGACGCGCCTTTGGCAAAATGGGCAGACCGGCCTGGGGCACACACTTCTGGCAACCACACCCGAGTCGCTCCATGAACATCTTCCCCTTGTCCATGACGCGTCCGGCTGCGTCATCACGGCCGATGCCCGCCTGGACAACCGTGACGACTTACTGGCCAGGCTTTCATTGACAGAAAACAACCCAGGCCGCATTGGTGATGCGCGCATAATCCTCCAAGCTTACCTTGCGTGGGGAGAAGATTGCGTAAAGCGTTTTTTGGGAGACTATGCGTTTGCCGTCTGGAATCCGGCTGAAAAAACGCTCTTCTGCGGCCGGGATCATTTCGGCATGCGCCCCTTGTATTACCATTATTCACCGGGCCGGTTCCTGGCATTTGCCTCTGAACCCAAGGCCATCCTGAAGCTGCCGCAGGTCCCTTACCGTATCAACGAGGGTCGGATAGCTGATTATCTGGTCAGCCAACTGGAAGGCCTCGACAGGACCAGCACCTTTTTTGAAGACGTCTTCCGCTCGCCCCCGGCGAATACCATGACGGTAACTCCCCATGGCATGCGGCACCGCCGTTACTGGACCCTGGAGCCCGGCCCGGAGCTGCGCCTGTCCTCAGATGAAGCTTATGCCGAGGCTTTTCTGGATGTGTTTACAAAAGCGGTCTCCTGCCGCCTCCGGGGGGCCGGACCGGTGGGTGCCATGCTAAGCGGCGGTATGGACTCTGGATCTGTAGTAGCCGTGGCCCGGAAAATACTGGCTGATCAAGGCCGCGGACCGCTGCCCACAGTTTCCGCTGTGGGACCAAATCCCGAAACCTGCGTTGAAACCCGCACCATTTATGCCGCCCTAACCATGGATAACCTGGACCCCTATATAATTAATTATGATCAGCTTGACGACCTCATGCCGGAACTGGCAGAATTGACCTGGAATCTGGATGAACCCTTTGACAATCACATGACCTTGTTGCGAGCCATTTATCTGGCTGCTCACCGCAAGGGGATCAGGGTTATGCTGGACGGGGTGGGCGGAGACATTGTACTTTCCCACGGCAGTCACATTGCCAGACTGCTTCGGGCGGGACACTGGCTGACAGCCTGGCGCGAAGCCGTCGGTCTGAGCGGCTTTTGGGGCGGGCACTATCCGGCCTGGCGAAGAATGTATCAAGGGGCAAAATCAGCGTTTGCCCCGGAGCTGATACGGCGACTGCACCGCGGGTTTTTAAAACACAGGGTTCAGCAGCGGAAGCTGCGGGAGAACATCCGCGCTTCACTGATCAGCCCGTCTTTTGCCAGGCGCGTGGCCCTGGGAGAGCGCCTGCAGACCATGAACGGGGGAAAACCTGAGGGATTAAGGGAAAGCTATGGCCGGGAACGCGCGCGCGCCATAGACCACAATTTTCTTATTGTCGGGCGCGAGCGCTACGACCGCACGGCTTCCGCTCTTGCCGTGGAACCGCGCGACCCCTTTCTGGATTTGAGGGTGGTGGACTTTTGTCTAACCATGCCGGGAAGCCAGATACTTTCCAAAGGCTGGCCCAAGGCGGTCCTGCGCCGGGCCATGGAAGGACTGCTCCCGGAACCGGTACGCTGGCGGCGGGGCAAAGAGCACCTGGGCTGGCAATATACAGCTGCGCTGATGGCATATATGAAAGAGGGCATGCGTATTGACATTGAAGCCAAATGGAATATAATGCAGCCATATCTGGACTCAGATACGCTCAGCTCAGCCTGGAATGATTATTTTGATAAATCCGATTCCGCCAGGGCGGAAAGAGTAAACGAAGCGGTCCATCTGTCTGCCTGGCTTCATAGCCAGGCGTGGCGGTAACCCTTGGAAATGTTTAGTTTAAAAGGAGATCAAAAATGACTCACAACTCTGAAGACCGGAAACAGCTGGAAGAACAATCCCATGGACACACCTACCATGCACCGAAACTTACCATCTATGGCGCCATGCGTGATTTGACTGCAGCAGGGACAAATACTAGAGCAAGGGAGACAGATTTTCAAAACCCTTCTGGACAAGGAGTACCAAGACCTTAATTTGACTTACTCCCATATACTTTTAAACAAAACATTTTGAATCAAGCTTTCAGCGTGGCAGACCCGACAAATATGCCAAGGACGCAACAATAAAGACTTGAAGAAGATGAATTGTCCAAAATCTGGATATTATTTTGGACAGGTTGTACATTCATTTGTCTCCCATTTCGTTTGATTACCGGCAAATGAAAGTACATCAATCTTTTCGTTTCTTCCTTGTCGCCTTTGTGGCCTGAAGTAATCTTCTAGTGCTTGAAACCCGGTTCATCGCTGGCAGTCGTATGCCGGCAGCCCGACCCTGCTCCTGGCCAAAACAGAAGCCGGTTCTCTGTTGCCATTTCCTGAACTGGCCGATTTTTCTATTGACAATAATGGACGACAGAGAAATGCCATGTCCCCGCTGAGCAGGCCATTCTCTGAGACTGAGACTACCTTAGTCTTTTTTTCATCGTCAGGGAGAATTTCACGTTTTGCTTTGCAGCTATGGACAAGGATAAGGTTTCGTGATCAATTTTAAATTACTGGACCAACGCGATCAATTATCGATAGAAAAAAAACCATTTCACCAGTGGGTTTTCCCCGATGGGGTATTGTGGACAGCCTTTTACCGCACAGATACGGGCTATCTCCTGCGCTTTCCGGGTATGGCGGATTTTGAAGTTTCCTCAGACGGCTCACTTGTTATTTGCCGCCCCGCGCCGGATGTGCCGGAAGAGACAGCAAAGCATCTGTATTTGAATCAGGTGTTGCCGCTGGCATTGAGCAAACTGGGAAAACTTGTTTTCCATGCCGGCACTGTAGAAATAGCCGGCATGGCTTTCGCTTTTGTCGGGGAAGCCGGCAGAGGGAAATCCACTTTAACAGCCTCTTTTGCCAGAAACGGTTTTCGTTTTCTCACCGATGACGGGCTGGTTCTGGAGGTTGCAGACGGTGGATACCAGGCCGTGCCCAGTCATCCTTCAATTCGGCTGTGGGCTGACAGCGAGAAGGCCCTAATTCCACCTGGCGCAGAAATGGCACCAGCTGTTAATTATACCTCCAAATCAAGGTTTATGGCCGGCGCAGGTATAGCCTTTTGCAATCAGGCTCTACCGTTGCGCCGGGTTTATTTTTTGGGTGACGGCAGCGCCCAGGCAATTGATTTTAAGCCCCTGGGCGGTGCCGATGCATTGGTGGAACTGGTAAAACACTCATTTCTGCTGGATATTGAGGATCATCACCTGCTGGCTGACCAGTTTGATCATCTGGCAAGGCTGGCTAATCAACCGATTCATTTTCGACTGGATTATCCCCGGAGATATGAGGATCTGGCAATGGTCCGGCAGTCAATTGTGGAGCATGTGAACGGTCATTTTTAGAAGAAGGTTATTTACAGGGGATGAATAAACCCACCGGCTACAGCCTCACCGGATACGGTGACATGATAAACGACCAGGCCCGCATGGCGCCTTATGTCCAGGCCCTTGGCCGGGCAGGAGAACTCGCGGAAAAATACCGCCGGTGATTCTACGGTGTTCAACCTGCTTAAAACCTACCAGCCGGCAGCCATACATGGGGACTTATCCTTATCTTGGACTATTCTTTCTTGTTGTCTAAACCCCTGGCCATGTTTCTGAACTGATCGCTTTTCTTTATCAGCTCATCATAAGTTCCCTGGGCCTTTACCTGACCGTGATCAAAAAGGTAAATCCGGTCGCAGCCCATGACAGTGGTTAACCTGTGGGCGATGATAATTATGGTTCTCTCCCCCTTCATCCTCATGATGGCCTGCAAAACGTATTTTTCGGTTAGATTATCCAGGGCAGAGGTGGCTTCATCCAGGACCAGCACTTTTGGATCGTGGTACAGGGCCCTGGCAATACCTATACGCTGGCGCTGCCCGCCGGACAGACGCACCCCGCGTTCTCCCACAAAGGTGTCATAGCCGTTGGGCATGTCCTGAATCACAAAATCATGCAGCTCAGCGATCCTGGCAGCATTTTCAACCGCATCTCTGTCAATCTGCTCCGGCGGAACACCAAAAGCGATGTTGGCCGCCACTGTATTGTCACTCAGGTATATCTGCTGAGGCACATAACCCAGGCTCTGCTGCCAGGAACGGACATTGTCGGCATTGATGGGTGTTTCATCAACAAGCAGGCGCCCTTTTTCCGGAATGAGCAGACCCAGAATTATATCCACGGTGGTGGTCTTTCCGGAACCTGTGCTGCCCACCAGTCCAACAGTTGTTTTGGCTGGAATCTTCAGATTTATCCTGTTCAGGGCAGGAATCCGGGCTTCGGGATAGGTAAAGCTGATATCCTCCAGGATAATGGCTGACCCGGGGTACAATGGCTCAGCCCGGGGATCCGGGGTGGTGCTCTGATTCTGCTCAAATTCCAGAATATCCTTATACATTTCATCAAGAGCCGGAAGGCCGAACCTGAGCTGGGCCATAAGCTGATAAACCCGCTGCAAAGCGGGCATAAGCCGGTAACCGGCAAAAGCATATACACCCAGTATGGGCAGGATCATGCTGAAGTGTTCATGGGTTCTGAACAGGTACATGGCGATGAGCAGTATGCCCCCGAAAGCCATGATTTCCATGAAATAGCGCGGCAGCATCCCGGCTATGCTGCTGTTGGTCTGGTGTCTGGCAAACCGGGAAGAAGGGCTGGCATAACGGCTGAAAAAAGAATCCTCCCGGCCGAAGACTTTTACTTCCTTGATCCCGCCCAGAGCCTCCTGGGCTTCCTGATAACGCTGTCTGTTGGCAACCACCCGGTCTGCGCCGATACGGGAAAGGTATGGCCTGAGAACGACATATATCAGCACATATGCACCGCCAAGGATCAAAGCGACCATGAGGGCCAGGCCCGGATCCACCACTACCAGCAGGATTATGAGAAAAAGGGCCAGAGCGCATTGGGCCATGAGATGCATGCATGGAACCATGACCCCATGGACCACGAATTCGGCCTCGATGAGAACGCTCTTGCCCAGGTCCGCGCTGTGCCGGTTCAAAAACCAGCTGTAGGGACGGCCCAGATACCCCTTCAGAAGACGGCAGGACAGGGAGTGAACGCGCGTATTGGTGAAACTGAGCATGGCCCATGAAGTCAGCGCCTTGAAAATAATAGAAATTACCAGGACTCCAAAAACCACCAGACCCAGAAAAAAGAGAAAACTTCGGGGTTCTGTAAAACCCAGCCCATCATAAACTGCAAAGAGCCAGCGGTTAGTCTCCACAACCTCAGGATTACCCAGTACAGACATAAAGGGTATGATGGAAGCCACCCCGGCGGTCTCCAGAAATGCCATGACCAGGGTCATGAACAAAAGGAGATATCCTTTGCGGCGCTCTTGTATGGACAGAAGGAAGAGGATTTTTCTAAGTGTGGACATTGGTAATTTAAAGCGTGCGATCAATCATCCAGTTGACTGGCTACTACCAATCCCGCGTCTACCCGGAAAAAATGAGCAGGGTCAAACACCGCGATCCAGAAACTCAGAAACTCTATGTGTTTTTGACCAAAAACTTCTCTTTGCCGGCATTGACCATCGCGTAACTGTTCGGTCACGTATGGCAGGCAGAGCTTTTTTCAGGTGGATCAAGCAAAACCTGCGCATAAAGGCCTTTTAAGGCACCACAGAAAATGAAGTAAAATCCAAAATCTGGATAGCCATTTCCGTTTACGTTCTTGTAGCCATCATGAAAAAGGACCTCAAGCCTGATGCAAGTCTGTACACAATTCTACAGATTTTGAGTGTCAATATTTGGCTCCTAGACGCAACGTGTGGATTTTATATACAGTTAAAAATCAAAAGCCTTATCCAGAATGCCGGCTCCGGGGTTTTGGCAAAAGCGGCTTCCGGCACCTACTTTTAAACTTGTTTGTAAAGCACATGGAAAGCGTAACTCTTCTTAAAAGTAGGTGCCGGATCTAAAAGGTCGAATGCTTTGCCTGCTGCAAGCCCGGATTGATCACATGGACGGCCGTATTAAACCACCGGCCGGATTATCTCCTCTGATTCAAAGGTCGGATTGTTCACCTTGAAACCCACTTTGTAAATCCTGAGGGACAGTCCGGCCGCAGGTTCAAAAAGAGTCTTCAAAAATCTGGGCTCCTGCACGGACTTGTCCAGCCAGAGACCATAGCTGTCCCTGGATATGATCACCGGCATGC
>PWSL01000123.1 GCA_003563255.1 Desulfonatronospira sp.
CAGCGCGCATCCATCTCAATAATGTAAATATAGCTGAG
The DNA here is from genome assembly GCA_003563255.1 of Desulfonatronospira sp. Classification (GTDB taxonomy): domain Bacteria; phylum Desulfobacterota; class Desulfovibrionia; order Desulfovibrionales; family Desulfonatronovibrionaceae; genus Desulfonatronospira. Next base: position 39 of record PWSL01000123.1, read on the forward strand.
GGTTTTGACCGTCATACCAATAAAGAGTTTATCCAATTTCTTATTGTCGCCAGGGGGGTCATGTGCTGAGGTCAGGAGTTTGTGGTATGCTGGTCTTGATAGCGGGTATTTTTCTGATGAGCAGCGTTCAGGTTTGACGGATTCATGTCTGAGTATATCCATGCTGTTTAACGGATTCATCCGTTATCTGAGAAAGTCGGAAAGGAAACATTGAATGTTGAACATTGAACAATACCCATGCCTAAATCGATAAACATTCTCATAATGACATTCTTGATGATCTGGTGGGCTCCATACGCGTCCTGGGCGGGTGCCGACGATGGAACAATGCTCTTGTTCGTGGGAGAAGATATCGAACTTTTGAGCATTGCTTCCCGAAGAGAGGAAACTCCTGCAAGAGCCCCTGCCGTGGCTCAGCTGATCACCCGCGAGGATTTTCAGGCCAGAGGTCAAAGGACATTAAGCAGCCTGCTTAAGAGCTCTCCGGGGTTTCACGTGGCCCGGAAAGAGGGGCGGTACAAGCCGTATTTGCGCGGAATTCCGGATTCGGCCCTTTTTCTTTATGATACAGTGCCCCTGGGTTCGGAAATCTCCAAGTCACTTCAGCCCATCGGTCATGAACTGCCTCTTTTTGCCGTCAAGCAGGTGGAAATCGTACGCGGACCTTCTTCCGTTCTTTGGGGTCCTGATGCCTTTGCCGGCGTGGTCAATGTCGTGCCCCTGAGCGGGAAGGATTTCCAGGGAGCGGATGCAGGCATACTGTACGGATCTCCGGGATGCCAGAGGGAAGCTCACCTTAAGCTGGGTCACGACGCCGGAGCCTGGGACGGATTCCTGGCTCTGAGCGCCAGACAGGGAGAAGAGGATGACCGCCGGGCGAACATTGTTTCTTTTTTTGATTATAACGGTTCAAGACCTGTGCCGCCGGAAATGCGAACCGGGAGCAAGAATTCCGGAGATGCCCACTATCTTGACTCTTACGCCAGGCTCAACCTGGGCAGAAATATCAGTCTTTCAGGACGCCTGAGCAACAGTTACCGACCGTATACAGTTGAAAACCACGTGGGTGATCAGCGCTGGATCGAGTCCAGGAGCTTGACCTCAGGCTTTTTCAAGCTTGACGCCAACCATGAGCTGAACCTGGAGACGAAGCTCAGGCTTTCCGGATATTTCAGCGGATTGAACCATGAGCATGAAATAATAGACAAGGAGCTGACTCAGAAGGATAGGACATATTATTCGGAGGCCCTTCTGGACAGGTCCCTTTTCGGCGCGCGCGGACTTCTGACCGCGGGTCTTTCCTATAAACACAAGGAAATACGCGACGCGCCTGTCTGGGACGGTTACATTCCAGTTTTTGTGGTTCCGGAGAACAGGGATTTCCGGCCTGTACTTACAACCACGGATTTTTCCAACCATGTGTGGTCCATTTTTGGACAGTACAGCCACAAGCTCGGAGATTTCGACCTTATGTTCGGTCTGAGACAGGATTTTCACCGGGAATACCAGGACAACATGAGTCACAGCGCGGCCCTGGTCTGGTCGCCGCTTCAGGAATGGACCTTAAAACTGCTTTACGGCACATCCTACCGGACTCCCTTTGCCAGGCAGCTCATCGAAGAGGACAAACCCGACATGGAAAAGTCCGAGAACTATTCCCTGCAAGTGATCTGGGACCCGGGCCGCAGTTTTTTCCTGTCGGGCACTTTTTTTTACAACCGGATTTCCAGCCATGTCACAGAGGATCTTGGCCTGGCTTCCGATCCCAATAATCAAGACATATTCGGTCTGGAGCTGGAAGCATTCTACAGTCCAATGCCGGGTCTGGACCTGGAGTCCAACCTGACCCTGCTGGAAAACAAAGGATCAAACGACCTGTTCAGAGACACCGTTATCGAAATCCGGCCTGACGGGACGTTTGCGGATGTGTCCCAGATTTATCGTCCTCCATTTGACACAGGCCCCAAGTCCATGTTCAATTTCATGGCTCGGTGGCAGGCAAGCAACAACATTTCCGTTCATGGCCGCCTGGAATATTTTTCATCCAGGCGGCTCATATTTGCCCGCGCCGATGAATTTGAGCGGGCTCCTGGTGTCTGGCTTCTGCACGCCGGAGCGGATTTTGAAGATTTTTTCATACAGGGCATGGATTTGAGCCTGAACCTGAGAAACCTAACCAACAAACGTTATGAGACACCCGGTACATTTCGCATGATCAGGGACAGGGGGATTTCCGGAGAGGTCATGCTCAGGTATAATTTTTAGGCAGGTTCAGGGATATTAAAGATTCACGGTTGACATAAGCCATTAATCTGGAATTTATCCAGGTTTCATCCGGTCAGGACGGATGGAGATGGATTCATACAGGTATTGGTCGGAGATGGCCAGCATAAAGTAATTGACCCGGACTTTTTGATATACTTATTCCGGGGATGAGGCCAGATTCAGCAAAAAACCATGCGGAAATATCGGGCATGCGCATAAAAGCTTTTTTTCTTCATTTGCTGGTGCTTACAGTGATAACCGGGAGCATTGTCCTTGGTTACCATCACACTTTCAGCGTCCCATTTGTGTTTGACGATGTACACGCTATAGAGGAAAACCAGAAGATAAGAGATCCAGGCAATTTTCTGACTCTGGACAGCCTGACGGCCCAGAGACCGCTGGTTGATCTCACCTTTGCCCTTAACTATCATTTTGGCGAGCTGGAAGTATACGGCTACCACCTGCTCAACCTGATCATCCATGTTGTATCGGCCTTTCTGGTCTATTTTCTGGCTCTTTTGATATTCAGGCGCCTGGATTCGTCCGACGGTTCTTTAAACTCCGGACTTTACCGGACGATCATTCCCGCGGCCTTTGTTTCTCTAATATTTGCCCTGCACCCGGTACAGACCCAGGCCGTGACCTATATCATCCAGCGCTATACTTCCATGGCGGCCATGTTCTATCTGGCCGCCGTGCTTTGTTACATTCTGGGCAGGCAGTTCATGCTTTCGCCTGTAATGGTGAGGCCCTGGATTCCTTTCAGGAGCCTGGTTTTATTCATTCTGTGTTTTGTTTTCGGCCTGGCTTCTTTTTTGAGCAAGCAGATCGCCCTCAGCCTTCCTCTGGCCATTCTGCTGGTGGAGTACACACTCTTTGACCGCACCTGGGCCGGATGGAAAAAGAAGATGGCTTATATGGCTCCGCTGGGCGCTCTGTTTTTCCTGTTCGCCCTGTACAGCGCAGGGGTTCTGCAAGGAGAAATCTCCATGGGAAGGCTTCTGGAGGAAACCGATGAACGTACCCGGGAGACCCTTGAGGTAAGCAGGCTGCAGTATCTGCTGACCCAGTTTCAGGTGGTAACCATCTACCTTGGCCTGCTCATCTGGCCGGTCAACCTGAGCCTGGACTATATGTATCCCTTTGTGGACCGCCTTTTCCAGGGCTGGACCATGTGGGGACTTTTGCTTCTGCTGATTCTGGCAGCCACAGGCATAATCCTGCGTAGAGCTTTGCCTGCGGTATGCCTGGGCATTTTCTGGTTCTACATAGCCCTGTCAGTTGAGTCGAGTCTCATCCCTATCAGCGATGCACTGTTCGAGCACAGGCTCTACCTGCCCATGTTCGGTTTTGCTCTGGTTCTGGGATGGGTTTTCTGGGAAATTTTCCGCCGCTGGCAGCCCCCGGCTCTGGTATTAGGGCTGTTTGTTTTGATTTTCCTGGCCGCTGTTACCTATCAGCGCAATACGGTGTGGCAGGACCCGGTGGCTCTATGGTCGGATACCGTGATAAATAGACCGGATAATTTCAGAGCGCACAACAATCTGGGACAGGCCCTGGAAGATCAGGACCGGATCCGGAAAGCTGCCTGGCATTACCAGAAAGCCCTTGAAATAAGACCAGAATTTGCTCCTGCCCATCTCAATCTGGGTCTTGTGCTGGCCAGGGCAGGACGCATAG
>PWSL01000488.1 GCA_003563255.1 Desulfonatronospira sp.
GCCATCCTGGCTTGAATCAGGCGATTTCCCATCAGGAAGTGATTGTACCGGCGATGACGGCAGCGGAATTGGCGCGGGCGATCGCGGAGCCTGCCAAACGGGCGGGACATCCCCTAGAGGACGCCCTGGTAGATCGCATGGTGCAGGATATGGCGGGGCAAGAAGGGGCGTTGCCGTTGCTCCAGTTTGCGCTAACCAAGCTGTGGGAGGAGCTGTCGCAGGAATCGCTACGGAGGCGATCGCCGTTGCAGGTCTATTTAGACATTGGGGGGATTGGGGGGGCGGTAGCAGATAGGGCAGATAAGATTTTCGACGGTTTGAAGGATGATGATGGCTTGAAGGTGGTCAGGCAAACGACCGCACAGCGAATTTTTCTGAGCCTGGTGCAGCTAGGAGGGGAGAATAACCGGGTGACTCGTCGCCGGATCAGGGTCAAGGATTTAACCACCCGCAAGATCACTCTGGAGCAGGTGCGGGAAGTCATTCACGAGTTCTCCAAGGAAAATGCGCGCTTGATTACCCTATCCACGGTGGAGGGTGAGGTGACGGCGGAGGTGACCCATGAGGCGCTGTTTGAAACTTGGCAGCGGTTCAAAGATTGGATCCGCGATCGCTGGGATGATCTTCGCTTGCAGCAGCGGTTAGAAGCCGCTGCAACCTACTGGGATGAACAGGGAAGGCCAGCGGGATTATTGTGGCGATCGCCGGATCTGGATCTCCTCCGTAATTTTGTCCGAACCACTAACCCTGATCTCAACCAATGCTGCCTTGAATTTTTCCGTGCTTCTGAGCGGGCAGAACGGCAACAGGTGCTCTTGCGGGGAGCGGGGGTAGGCGCTTTGGCACTATTGGCGGCGGGGATGACCTGGTTTGGTATCCAATCCCGTCGGGCGGAGCAGTTAGCCTTGGTCCGTCAATTGGCAGCCCAAGCGGAACAGTTGGTGAGTCAACCCCGACTAACGTCTCAGGAAGTCGGTGCATTGTTAGCTGTATATGCTTTCCAGAAGGGCAGCTTAACAGGGCGAGAACTGGGTACTGTGAACCAATCACTACGTCAGGGTTTAGCCCAGTTGCCTCTGAAGACCCTTGATCATGATAGTCCTCTGGAGACCCTTGATCTATTTGCTCGTTATGTCTCTAACGTTAGGTTTAGTCCTAATGAACAGCAGGTAGCGACAGCTAGTACTAGCGGCACGGTGCAGATATGGGATGCAGCAACAGGTGAGATAATTGCCAACCTCGAACATCATGATAGGGTCAATGCCTTGAGTTTTAGCCATAATGGGCAATGGCTGGCCACGGCTAGCAAAGACGGCATGGCACGGGTCTGGAACGCCAATACAGGCACCCCCATCATGACTCTCAACCATGATGAGGCAGTTAATTCTGTGATATTCAGTCCTGTAAGCGAGAGGTTAGTGACTGCTAGTAGTGACCGCACAGCAAAGGTATGGAATTACGCTGGTGATGTCATCATGACTCTCAATCATGATGAGAGTGTTCAGGCTGTCAACTTTAGTGATGACGGCGAAAAAGTGACCTCTGTCAGTGAGGATGGCACAGTGCGGGTTTGGGATTCTGCTACTGGTGATCTCATTGCCACCCTCAACCACAATAGTACGGTTACTTCTGTAGCTTTCAGTGATGATAGGGAGCGGGTAGCTACTGTCAGTGAAGATGATAAGGCGCGGGTTTGGAATGCTATGACAGGTGGCCACGTTGTCACTCTAAATCATATAGGTGTCAAAGCAATAGCCTTGAGTACTGATGGTCATCTAGTAGCTACTGCCGACGAGAGCAGTATGACAAAAATATGGAGGGCTGCTACAGGGGAACTAATTGCCACCCTTAACCATGAGAAGGATGATCAGTATCCTGGGGTTACAAAAGTGGCTTTCGGTGATAATGGACGAGTAGCTACCGCTAGGTCTAATACAGTACGCATATGGAGCTACACAGGTAGACATATTGCAACTTTCTACCATAGTAATACAGTGGGTGCTCTGGCCTTTAGTAGTGATTACCAACGAATAGCTACGTCCAGTGCTGATGGAATCACACGGATTTGGAACACCGTTATGGGTGATCCTATCACCATACTTAACCATGACTCTAATCTTAAAGCTGCCGCCTTCAGTAACAATTATGAGCAAGTCGCTACCGCTAGCTGGGATGGTACGGTACGGGTTTGGAACCTTACAATAAACGATTTGCCTGACACGTTCCAACACCGCGTTAGGGCCGACTCTATAACTTTCAGTGCTGACAATCAGCAATTAGCTATAGCCTCTACGCCTGGCGGTATAGTGGTAGACCGTGACAGGACAATGCAAGATAATGACGGGAATTTGCGCAATAATGGGACAGTGTATATATGGGATATTCCTACAGGCGACCACATCATCATCCCTACCTTTCATAGTGAAGATGACTCTATCGTCCCTCGCGGAGAATCCAGGATTCAAATAATTAACTTATTTAATCGCTTAAACTCTGTGGCACTTGGTGCTGACGACAAGCAGTTGGCGACAGCTAGTAATAAGCGAACAGCAAAGATTTGGGATGCTGCCACAGGTAATCTTATCTTCACCCTTAGTCATGCTGATAACGTGAAAGCAGTAGTATTTAATACTGACGGCAAGCGGTTGGCAACCGCTAGTAATGATCGCACAGCAAAGATTTGGGATGCTGCCACAGGTAATCTTCTCTCTACCCTTGTCCATGGTGGTGGCGTTAATGCAGTAGCATTCAGTGCTGACGGCAAACGACTGGCAACCACTAGTAATGATCGCACAGCAAAGATTTGGGATGCTGCCACAGGTAGCCTTATCGCAACTTTTAATCACAATGATACGGTCGATAATGTGACTTTTAGTGCTGACGGCGAGCATATAGCTACTGTCAGCGAACGCACACTATGGGTATGGAATATTTCAACAGCCCTACCTATTGCGAACATCAACCCTAGTACAGGAGTCCTTGACATAACGTTTAGTTCTGATAGTGAGCGGATAGCTGCCGTTGGCAGTGACGGTGCAACACGGATTTACTGGCTTTGGTCTAAGGATCTGGCAAAACAAATTTGTCAGCGCATTCACCGCAACTTTAGTGCTTCGGAGTGGATCAACCACCTACAAAAAGACTTAAACCAGTACGGGCTAACCTGTGCCAATTTGCCCGTGCATCCCACCGTGCTCATAGCCGCCCATGGGCTGGCCAGAAGTGGCAATGTCCGCCAATCCACCGCCCTGCTGCGCCATCTATTAAGGATCTCCCAAGCGGCGGGGCATGACCTTGATCTCGACCCCGCCACCGAAGAAATCGTGCAAAACCCCAGAGCTGTGGCCCGCAAGTATTCTGCGGTGCATCTGGTGCGAGAAGCCACCACCCTGGCCCGCAATGGGGAAATAGCCAGGGCTACCCACCGATTCCAACAAGCCCTCGATCGCGATCCCACCATTGACCTTAACCCCAGCACCGATACCCTCGATCAAGACCCCGCCGCTGTCGCCCAAGCCCTGGCTAATCCTGATAACTAAACGGTTGTGCCAGCCAAGATGCCTTACAGGCAAAGCTGGAATCCCGGCAGGACATCCTCCCCAGAGAGAGTAGCGGGCAGAGAAACCATCTCATGGGGGCAGTTTGGGCGGTAGATTTCCACCTGTTGCTGTTGTGGGTTGATCAGCCAGCCCAATTTGAGGCCGCTGTCTAGATATTCCTGCATCTTGGCCTGCAACGGCAACAGGCGATCGCTGCGGGAGCGCAGTTCAATCACAAAATCAGGACAGAGGGGAGGGAAGCCTTCTCGATCTTCAGGGCTGAGGGCTTCCCAGCGGGCTTTGGCTACCCAGGACACATCGGGAGAGCGATCGCCCCCCTGGGGCAGGCTAAAAACCGTCGAAGAACTAAACACATAGCCCAGTTGGGTCTGCTCATTCCAGATGCCAACTTTGATGATCAGGGTCGCTTCCTGATTGCC
>PWSL01000027.1 GCA_003563255.1 Desulfonatronospira sp.
TTTAGCGCTTTGCATGTGGCATGGGGACTGGCTCTTCCGGGACCCACTTGTCCCAGAAATCGAGTCATTTTGAGCACAAAATGATGCTCAAGTGGGTCCCGGAGTGCCTGTCCCCTGCTTTTCTAAAAAGCGCTAAACAGATACCTAAAATGAATCAATCATCTAATTCTTATTTCCAAAGGTGTAAACTATAAAAGGAGGACTGCAATGAAAAGCTATCGTCAGGAATTATGGATGAATATCCCGGCCCGCATGGATTTTGAGAACATCACCCCACAGGTTCAGGATGCGGTAAATAAAAGCGGAGTCAGCGAAGGCCTGGTCCTGGTCAACGCCATGCATATCACCGCCAGCGTCTTTATCAATGACGACGAATCCGGCCTGCACCACGACTACAAAATCTGGCTGGAAAAGCTGGCTCCGCACGAACCCGTTTCCGGCTATCGGCATAACGTAGGCGAAGACAATGCCGACGCGCACATGAAAAGACAGGTCATGGGCAGGGAAGTTGTGGTGGCCATCACCGAGGGCAGGCTGGACCTGGGTCCGTGGGAACAGGTGTTCTACGGGGAATTCGACGGAAGGAGAAAAAAAAGGGTGCTTATAAAGGTAATAGGCGAATAGCCGTCATAGACGGCAAAACTTTTTACTTTATTTGACATCGCTAGAATTATCATTTAACAATGTAATGTTTGCATCCGGGTATCTGTTCAGCGCAATGCATGTGGCACTGGGACTGTGTCACAGGGACTGGCTCTTTCGCCGCCCGATAGTCCGGCCGTTTTGCGGTTTGAGGTCGGCAAAAATTCCTGTCCCCGGTGGCCGAGGTGATAATTTACACAAAGTGTCGCTGTAGCGCAAAACAGATACGCATCTGGAAACATTTAAGACGTGAAACACTCTTAAAGAGAGGCCGGTTTTAAAAATGGACCTTCCGAGTAGTAGGTACATCATATCTTTCAAAACAGACCGACAAAGAGGCCTGAGCCTCTATTGCGCCATTATCCCGCCTGGCGGGGACGGCATTAGAGACGGACACTTTTATACCCGCCCTGACTGATCCGCCTTATGCCGTCCCCTATGAAGGCGGCCGACACAAGGAGGTGGATCATGGACAACAAAATCCTCATAGAAGCCAAGGACTTACTGGGCGCAGCCCTGGGCAGCGACGAGCAGGGCCGCCAGGAGTTGATTTCCAGGCTGGAGTCCCTGCTGGATGCCAGAGAACATGACTCCATCAGGGATTTTTTTTATTCCCTGCACCCCGCAGACGGGGCCCAGGTCCTGGAACTTTTTTCGCCTGAGAAGGCCTGTGCTTTTATTACACTGCTGAACATCGAAACCCAGGCCCAGATTTTCAATTACCTGCCCCCGCATTTTGAGACCCGCATGGCCTCATGCCTGGGACGTGCCCAACTGGCCAGGATAATCGGGGCCATGTCTCACGATGAGCGTGCTGACCTTTACAACCGGCTGACTTCTGAGCAGCAGGAGGAAGTATTGCCGGCCCTGGCTCAGGCTGAACGTGAGGATATCCGGAGGCTGGCATCATACCCCGAAGGTACTGCCGGTGCAGTCATGACCTCGGATTACGCAGCTCTCTCCCCCAGCATTACCGCCCGTGAAGCCCTGGAAAAACTCCGCAGAGAAGCCCCGGACAAAGAAACCATTTACCAGTGCTATATTATCGACGAAAAACGTAAACTGGTGGGAGTAATCTCCCTGCGGGAATTACTGATTGCCTCGCCCAAGTCCATGATTTCTGAAATCATGAACGAACAGCCCATTTTCGCTCATGCAAACGACGACGCCGAGGACGTAGCTTCCACCATAGCCAAATACGACCTTATGGCCATGCCCATCATCAACGGTGACGACAAGCTCGTGGGCATTGTCACCTTTGATGACGTGCATGACATCCTGGAAGAAGAAGCCACTGAAGATTTTCACCGCATGGGATCCATATCCGGGCGCGGGGAAAGCCTGGTTGGGGTCAATTTCAGGGAGGCCAGTCCCTGGCTCATCATCCAGAAGCGCCTGCCCTGGCTTCTGGCTCTGGTCTTTGTCAATCTTCTCTCAGGTGCCGGTATAGCTTTTTTTGAAAACACCATCGAAGCTGTTGTGGCCCTGGTCTTCTTTCTTCCTCTGTTAATCGCCAGTGCCGGCAATGCCGGCTCCCAGTCCTCTACTCTCATGGTCAGGGCCCTGGCTACAGGGGATGTAAAAGCATCGGACTGGCTCTATCTTCTGGGCAAGGAAGTGGGCATAGCCCTGACTCTGGGCATCGGTATGGCTCTGGCTGTGTCTATGGTGGGCATATTCAGGGGAGGGCCGGAAGTAGCCGTCGTGGTGGGTCTGACCATGACGGTTGTCGTTCTGTTCGGGAGTCTGGTGGGATGCCTGCTGCCCTTTTTGCTGGCCAGAATGAAGGTTGATCCGGCAACAGCCAGCGTGCCTCTGATAACCTCCATAGCCGATATTGGCGGAATCCTCATCTACTTCAGCATAGCCACGTGGCTTCTGGAAGTTCCGGCGGTGCAATGAAGCAGATATCCCTCAGCCATGAAATTGTCAGGCAAAAATACCTCCAGCATATTGACATGGCCTCCTGATCTGGAGCATAAAGAAACACGTGTTTAATTATTTTTCACCTTAATCAGTCAGGAGGTAAACATTATGTTCGGGAAGAAAATTTTCATTGCAGTGGCCGCAGTCCTGGCCCTGGCCCTGTCAGCCCCCCAGGCCAAGGCCAAACAGGACATCCTGTTCGGAGGCGCTTCCATCGTGGGCGTCTACTACCAGGTAGCTCTGCAGATCAGCAACATCATGAACAACGAAATCGGAGACAAGTACAACTACATCGGCCGGCCCACCGGCGGCTCTGTGTTCAACATCAACGCCCTGGAACGCGGTGCTTTTGACTTCGGCGTGGCCCAGTCCGACCGTAACTGGCAGGCCTACAACGGCGCCGCTGAATGGGAAGGAAAGCCCATCAAGAGCCTGCGCAGCCTGTTCAGCATGCACCCCGAGACAGTCATGCTGGTAACCCGCCAGGACACCGACATTCATTCCGTAGAAGATATCAAGGGCCACAGGGTGAACATCGGCAACCCCGGTTCAGGACAGAGGGGCAACGCCATGGACGTTCTGGAAATTTACGGCATAGATCCCCAGAATGACTTCAGGGCCGAAGGACTGCAACATCACGAGGCCGCCCGCGCCCTTGTGGACCGCAATATCGATGCCTTCTTCTATACCATAGGCAATCCCAGTGCAGCCATTGAAGAACCGGCAACATCCGTGGATATCCGCATGATCCACATAAACGCCCAGGGAATCAAGGACATGGTGGAAGAACAACCCTACTACATCATGACTACCATCCCGGGAGGCACCTACCGCGGTGTGGACGAGGACATCGAGACTTACGCCGTGACCGCCACTGTGGTCAGCGATGAAAAAGTGGACGAACAAGTGGTCTACGACATGGTCAAGACCGTATTCGAAAACCTGGACGCCCTCAGGGCATCCCATGCCTCTTTCCGCAACCTGCAAGTTGAGGAAATGCTGCAGGGTCTTTCTGCTCCCCTGCATCCCGGCGCCAAAAGATATTACCAGGAGCAGGGCTGGATGTAGTTTCTGGTTTTTACCAGGCGGGACCTCCGGGTCCCGCTGCATAACCCTGCAGCGACACTTTGTGTTAATTATTGCCTCGGACACCGGGGACAGGCACTTTTGCCGAACTCAAACCCTGAATCCGTGAAGTATATCCATTTAGTGATTTACTTCTGAAACCCTGTCATAAAAAACAAGAAACTTAGACAGGATTAACAGGATGGACAGGATAAGCAATCAGCGGCCGGAAGCCGCAGATTGCATTAGCCATCCAGCACTCACTTTCTTCCGGCACTCATGAATGCCGGAAGAAAGTGAGTGCTGGAGTGATTACCTTTTGGCCTGGCTTCCGGCCAGGACAAAA
>PWSL01000512.1 GCA_003563255.1 Desulfonatronospira sp.
CAGGATCAATTCTTGGCGCTCCAGAAGATCGCCAAGAAAGGTCCAATCGCCTCTTGGCGATGGATAGAAGTGGGCCTTAACCCACTGCACAGTAGTTGGATTCTCTGCCCGCAGGCATCAGGCATGCGGGCAGGAAAATAATCCTGTTAATCCTGTCTAAACATCATCTGCCTTTCAACATTCAGAAGTAAAGAAATGCACATTATTCATCGGGGAGCTCAAAATAGCCTTCCGCCGCAGACTGATTTCGTCCCGGTTAAATCCTGCTTTGCAGTAACATCAAACAGCTCTAGCCTTAATGTTTTCGACTACAGGCACGAACATTTGCTTTTCCCTGTATTCTTTTCGGGTAACTTTACTAAAAATTTCCTGGCTCACATTCGGAGCAAGAACTCTTTCTCCGCATGATAAGCATTCTTCATATGGAACATTCTCCACAAGAAAGAGTTTGCCATTAATTTTCAGCTCAATTACATCCTGTCTTTGAATCATCTTATCCTTGCATACAGAGCACTTCATCCTGTTTTCCTATTTTTAAAGTTTTGATCCCATTTTGGATGATTGATTGTCCGTAGCCTTTCAAGGGGTGCCGGAACCATGCTAAGTTGCCTGTCTGGCAGGGGGGAAAAGCTTTTCTGGTGCACTTTATTCTTTAAAGCCGTGTGTGCGGAGCACTTGTGTGAAGCATGGAGGCTTCCCTTGCCGGAGAAGATTTTTTTGGCACGGGCAGCCGTGGGCTGCACACGGGCGGCTTTGCCGCTCACGGTTGAAGAGTGGTGCCTGGCCTGCAGGGTGTCTTGCCTGACTGTTTGCCTGGGCTCTTTATGCATAATAGCCGTGTGTGCGGAGCACCTGTGTGAAGCATGGAGGCTTCCTTTGCCGGAGAAGATTTTTTTGGCACGGGCAACTTCGTTGCACACTGGCGGCTTTGCCGCTCACGGTTTGGGGAGTAACGCCTGCCATGCAAAGCACCTGTGTGAAGCCTGGAGGCTTCCTGTGCCGGAGAAGATTTTTTTGGCACGGGCAACTTCGTTGCACACTGGCGGCTTTGCCGCTCACGGTTGAAGAGTGGTGCCTGGCCTGCAGGGTGTCTTGCCTGACTGTTTGCCTGGGCTCTTTATGCATAATAGCCGTGTGTGCGGAGCACTTGTGTGAAGCCTGAGGGCTTCCTGTGCCGGAGAAGATTTTTTTGGCACGGGCAACTTCGTTGCACACTGGCGGCTTTGCCGCTCACGGTTGGGGAGTAAGCCTGAAGTCTACTCTCGGTGGCGATTACTGGTATCCCCTGAATGATTACGTCAGTGGTCAGTAGTCAGTGGTTGTGATTCAAAAATTTCTTTTTTTTCGTGACCCAGTTAAACCCAGCAAAGCTGGAACGCTTTCAGCGTTGTTTAATCACGCTATAAGCGTGACAGGCAGGTTGTCAGAAAAAGTTACCAACATGTTTGTTTGAAATTTGGGTTGAGCGCCTAAAGTGCGCCAATCTTCCCCCTTCCGCGCTTCCCTGCTTTCCCGCTTACCTCTTACCCCTTGCACCCAGCGCTCAGCCCCCGTTTCACGAAATCCTCAGCTGATAAGCCTTCTCTCTTGCCCTCGTTTTTCTTTGTTCAACTTCTTTGAGTTCCGGAAGCATATTCTCCTTGAAATGCGTTTCATAGGATTTCATTTCCTGTGAATCTTTATCAATTAACCTGGAGACCATTTCAAAGTTGAACTGAATTTTCATAATATTGCTCATTGATGCCTCCTTAAATTGTTTTCAAACATTTCGAAGGGTTGAATTGGGTTCTGTAAATTAAGACGATAAAGTTCATTTCGCTGGGTCCGTTCATTGATGACGATTTCCTGAAAATCATGAATCAATAGAAATGGATACATTTCATAGGGGTTGGCCGTAGCATCCAGAATCCAGCGGTAAAGGACCTGTCTGCTGTCATACAATTCCGGGGTAGTCATTTCAGCGATCCAGACAAACTTGGGCAAGGGAAGTTCCAGCTGAGTCCGCTTCATCAATGGATCAATTAAAACTGCCTTCCTCTGTTTCTGCTTGAAAGACCTGGCCGAAGTCATAAAAACCCGGAGGACAAGCTTGTCATGGGTTTGCATACTTACAAGGTTGCTGTTGATCAGGCCGGGCAGTAACCGCATGACATTTTCAGCGTTGAGATACATTTTTTCGTATAAGGGAACGACAAACCCGTCAATATCGGTCAGCAGGTATTCCCCGGCGGAACATGGCTTCTTTTCGAAAAAGATTTTGGAGAAGGGCAACTTGTTGTCGTCATTAGCAATAAGAGAGTTGTTGCAGCACAGGGAGTTGACAATCTTATTCTGACTTCTTCTACAGACGTCCACAGCGGAATATAAATCCCCGTGCCCGACAATTGCCAATGCGTGTTGTTTGCCGTGCATGGCGGCAACCAGAGGGATGCCGGATTCGACGTAAGCATAAAGAAGCTCGTAAAAAAAGGCATGATCAGAATAGAGGTCGCGGACAAATATCTCTGGATAGAAACCTATAGAGGATAATATTTCGGAAACCTGACCCAGGGTAAGTCCTTTGGATGGGATTATTCTGCCGCCTGAAATATCCGTGAGCGATGTTGCGATGTCATATGATAACCGCTCCGGATACAGGGTGTATTTTTCGCTGTAATATCTGGCAATCATCCAGCAAACAGCATGAGCGCAAATGGTGACGTCGGTATCCTGCATGATGTGCGGAAATGTTTTCACCTTCAGGGGAATGCCGTCTAAACTGTTCATATATTCAGCTTCACAGACAAACCCGGAAAAATCCTTAAGCGCTTCAGGGGCAAGGAGGGTCCTGCCAAGGGTAGCCACTTCCGTAGGTCGGAGAACAATCGAACCAAGATAGCTCTCTTCTGCATCAGAGAAGGCTTCCTCATTATTCATGATTTGGCTGAAAAAATGCAGTCTTATGCAAAATTTACCGTATTTTTTGTGTCTTTTGGAATAAAAACCATAGTATGTGCTCCGGTAATCCTTATCCACATATGGATATTCAATCACAATAAAGACAACTTTATCGTCCAGCTGCTCAACAAGATGCCGCTTGACCTCTTGATTGAGAAAGGGCGCAGGTATAGTATTTAATATGTCATACCTTTCATCCTTTGAATAAAAAGATGCAACTTTGACGATCATGCCTGATGTTCCTCTCCTTTTCGATAGAAAATATTGTCTCTCGCCCGCTTCGAAGACTCGCTAGAGGCACAGAGCCTGGGAGAAGAGAGAAGTCATTTTTTCATTGCCCTGAGCCGGGGCAATGAAAAAGGTTCTCCGCCCCGGGCGGGGAGCTTGTTATTTATTGCCACCGGCTCGGTGGATATGAATATTGAAACTCTTACTCCTGCCTTGCTCTGCGGCTCAAGGCCTTCTTAGGCCGGGCGTGAGATATTCTTTAAGGACTTTGCCCAGCTCAGGATCGCAGCATGTCTGTATCTGTTCCAGCAGGGTGTCGATCTCCTGTTTGGAAAACATCCCGGCGACATGTTTTTGGCGATGGGGGCGTCGTTTAGTTGATTATCCTGCTCATTGTCTAGTGGGGGTTATACTTATAAGCTCAGAAAAAGAAAAGAGTTTTTTAGACAGGATTAACAGGATTAAGGCAGTGATGAAGAGAAATACATTTTTATCCCGCCCGGAAGGCGGGATAAAAGGCTATCACTCCAGCACTCACTTGCTTCCGGCACTCATGAATGTCGGAAGAAAGTGAGTGCTGGATGGGGGCAGATGGTGGTCGGTGGTTGCGGTTCAAATTTTCTTGTTTTTTTATGACCCCGGTGAAATGGAAGAAATTTCATGGGGCAGGCAGGGTTTCAGGAGTACATCACTAACCACCTGATTTATGCCGTGGCGTGGCTTGTGGGGGTTTAGTCTGAAAAAAGTGGAAAAGTCTGAAAAAGGTGGACAAAATTTACGATATTATCTGTAAAGTTAACCATTCAGGGGA
>PWSL01000428.1 GCA_003563255.1 Desulfonatronospira sp.
CAGATAATTATCCCCTGCCCGGGACACTCCTGCTTCTGAAAAAGGCTTTCTCCAGCTCCACCGCCACGAACACGGCCAGGCCGAAGGCCAGGATCCTGGCCCAGGCATCCAGGCCCAGGGGCTCGGTCTGGAAAAGAAACTGCATAAACGGCAGGTAGGTGAAACTAAACTGCAAAACCGCCAGGACAGCGATGGAAACGAGAACCGGCCGGCTGCCCAGAATACCCTTGAGATTCCAGGAGGGTTCCTCAATGAACCGGCTGTTTATCAGGTAAAACACCTGTCCCATGACCAGGGTATTGATGGCCGCTGTGGAGGCCAGACTCTGGGAAGCACCATGGGACAGTATGAGCAGGTAATGCCCCAGGGCCCCCACCACAAGCAGAAGGGACACAAAACTGATGCGCCACAAAAGAAATCCCGACACCAGGGATTCATCCACAGGCCTGGGAGGGCGCTGCATGACATTTTTTTCCGGCGGTTCAAAGGCCAGGGCCAGGGCCAGGGTGACTGCGGTGACCATGTTTATCCACAGGATCTGGGGCGGGGTGATGGGCAGGGAAAAATGCCCTGCCTCGTCCATAAGTCCGATGCCCAGCAGAATGGAGGCCATGACCACCAGGGCCTGACCGCCGTTGGTGGGCAGAATGAACAGGATGGCCTTCTTGAGGTTGTCGTAAACCGTGCGCCCCTCTTCCACGGCGTTGGCGATGGAGGCGAAATTGTCATCGGTGAGCACCATGTCCGAGGCCTCTTTGGCTGCCTCGGTCCCGGTAACCCCCATGGCCACTCCCACGTCTGCACGCTTCAGGGCCGGTGAGTCGTTGACCCCGTCCCCGGTCATGGCCACTATGTGTCCGCCTTCCTGCAGGGCCCGCACCAGCCTGAGCTTGTGTTCCGGACTGGTTCGGGCATATATGTCCACATCCAGAGAAACCTCCACCAGATCATGATCGCTTATCTTTTCCAGGTCCTGCCCGGTAAGGGCCTTTCTGCCCCGGCCCATGCCCAGCTTCTCTCCGATGGCCGAGGCTGTCAGGGCATGGTCCCCGGTGATCATTTTGACCTGGATGCCCGCCCCGGCGTCCCCGGGATCAGACTCGCGGCCCTTGAGCCTGGCTGCGGCCTCTATGGCCTCCTCCCGGGGTGGATCCATGATCCCGAACAGGGACAGCATGGTAAAGCCCTGCTGGATATCCTCATCCTCTATGGCCGTCTTCCCTGCAGGGGCCTTTTTCACGGCCACCGCCAGAAGCCTCTGGCCCATGGAGGCCATGTGATTGCCCTGCTCAACCCAGAAATCAGGATCAAGGGGGGCAGCGTCCTGCAGTGCCCCCTGGCTGCTGCACTTTTCCACGACCTTTTCCGGAGCCCCCTTGAGGATAAAAACACTGTCCCCGGATTCATAGTGGTGCAGTGTAACCATGAATTTTTCTTCGGAGCTGAAGGGCAGGATATCCTTTCTGGGATTAACCCTGTTTTCCTGGTCCTGGTCCAGTCCGGCCTTGAGAGAGGCTGTTAGAAGGGCGCCTTCCGTGGGTGCTCCCTCCAGCTTTGGCTGGCCGTTTTTTTCCTGGAAGCGGGCCTCGTTGCAAAGAAGCACTGACCGCAAAGCCTGCATCAGTACCGGGTGTTCCCCTGGATGGACTTCTTTGTCCCCAAGCCTGAACCCGCCTTCCGGGGCATAACCCACCCCGGCAACCCAGAACAGCTCATCCGCTGTTTGAATATTCTGCACGGTCATTTCATTTCTGGTCAGGGTACCGGTCTTGTCCGAGCAGATGACGGTCACCGAGCCCAGGGTCTCCACGGCGGGCAGGCGCCTTATGATGGCGTTTCGCCGGGCCATTTTCTGCACCCCGATGGCCAGGGTAATGGTCATGATGGCGGGCAGGCCCTCGGGAATGGCGGCCACAGCCAGGCCCACTGCGGCCAGAAACATATCCGCCGGTGCATATCCGCGCAAAAAAACCCCGAACATAAAGGCAGCTACTGCAAGGAGCAAGATGGCCACAGTGAGATGGCGGGCGAAAACGTTCATCTTGCGGATAAGCGGGGTGGCGATGCTTTCGGTCTCGGTGAGAAGTTCGCTTATGCGGCCCAGTTCCGTGTCGAGGCCTGTTGCGGCCACCAACCCGGTCCCTTGACCGTAAACCACCATAGTCCCGGAAAAAGCCATGCTTTTTCTGTCCCCCAGGGCCGCCCCGGACTCCACCTCATTGCCGGCCTTGCTCACGGGCATGGACTCCCCTGTAAGAGCGGCCTCTTCTATGCGCAGGCTTTTGCATTCAGTTATTCTCAGGTCAGCCGGTACTCGGTCCCCCGGCTTTAAATAAACCACGTCCCCGGGCACCAGGTCTTTGGCCTCAATCCTGATCCTTTGCCCGCCCCGAAGGACCAGTGCTTCCGGGGCCAGCATGGTCTTCAGGCTTTCCAGGGATTTTTCCGCCTTGCCCTCCTGGATAAAGCCTATCAGGGCATTGATCACGCATACCCCCAGGATGACCAGGGAGTCTATCCATTCCTGCAACAGGGCGGTGATCACCACCGCCGCCAAAAGGACATATATAAGCAGGTTGTGAAACTGCAGCAGAAATCGAAGAACCGGCCCTCTTTTCTTTTCAGTGGCCAGCATATTGGGGCCGAATGTCTCCAGCCTCTTGCCGGCTTCCTCAGGGTCCAGGCCCTCCGGTGAAGACTTCAAGGTCTGGAAGCACTTTTCCACCGGTTCCGCGTGCCAGGGGGTTTTATTCTGGATATCTTTCTTTTCAAGCATAAGCAGATAATACAAGATGATCCTGGCAAAGTAAATGAGTTGTCATTTTTTTTTGCGCAGATCAGGCTTGCATACCTGACCTGTTTGCAGCTAAACAAAGCCAACAGGTCAAATACAAATCTCAAAAAGAGGTGCTTAAATGCAGGAACGCAAACGTCACGGGTGTCTGACCATATGGTTGGTAGTGGTCATTGGAGCCAACTTTTTAGATGCTTTTCGACATTATTTGATGCGTGACGAATTGATGGAGCAGTTTCCCGGCACGCCTGAATGGGTCATAACCGGGCTTTTCATTTTGGCCCTGGTGAACGTGGCTTGCGGCATCGCCCTTTTCCGGTGGAAGAAATGGGGTTTCTGGGTACTTCTGTTGAGCAGCCTGGCCGGAGCCTACCTTTACTTACAGCTGAGTTTTGTGAATGCCCTGGTTCCTCTTCTGGTAGTGGCAGTGCTCTTCGGGGTCCTGCATATCGGAGGAGAACGCAGGGGCTGGGATCAGCTGGAATAGTGCAGGGCCATTGAGAATCAGACGATAAAGAACAGCCAGGCGCTATCCACACATGAATAAAAAGCTGCTTTTCCCGGGAGTCCTGCTGCTGGCAATACTTTATACAGCCATTGGTGGTCTGGCATACAATGCCGGCCAGGAACTGGAAGGGGTAGTTACACAGCAGTTCAACGATCAGCAGCTGATACTGGCTGAAAAAATCGCCGACGACATCCGGGGCCATTTCCAGTTTCTGGAAACAGCCCTGGCCACCCTGAGCCGCCAGACAGTTAACATCCTGCCCGAGCAGCCTTCACATGATTACCTTCATTCCACACACGATATTTTAAAGGACTGGCACGTCCTCAGCCTGGGCATTGCCGGAAATGACCTGGACAACTCCCTGATGGCACCTGACGGAAGTGTTTTCTCCTGGAAAGATATGGGGATTGACTTTCCCCGGGAAGAATTTCAGCTCTGGCTTGATTCTGACCCGGAGGAACAGATTTTTTTCAGCCGGACCTTCAGGCCGGACAAGGGTTCCTATGCCGGGACCTGGATCATGATCATGGCCCGGCTGCTGCCCGGCATCATTGAAAGATCTCCTGAGCCCGCCAGTTTGGATGTTGTCCCTCCAGCGGCTTTCTTTGTGGTGGACGCCATGAAGGTGGCCAGGGAGTATGCCC
>PWSL01000381.1 GCA_003563255.1 Desulfonatronospira sp.
TAGCCTTTGCCGCCTACGGACTTAAGGTGGGCAACATCAATTACGATACCACCTCCAAAGTAATGTGGGGTGAGTACAGGACCTGGAATCATCTAGAAGATTACGGGGAAGAAGTAAGTTACATCGCTATCGACTTTGGCTACAGCAAGGATAAGCGCAATGATAAAAAACAGATCAAGATCGGTCTAGGCACAACCAACGGTATAGTTACAGATGCCAAGGTGCTATCCGGCAATACCGATGATAAAACATACAACAAAGAAAACCTCGAGGATCTGGACCGGTTGTTAAAAACCATGAAAGTGGACCGTGATGATTTCTACTATATCGCCGATAGTGCCCTGTTTAGTGCAACCAATATTGAAAAAGCCAACCAGAATGGGATCCAATTCATTACCCGCATGCCGGATAATACCAAGCTCGCCCGCCAGTTATTAGCCACTGCCCTGCCCGAAGAGGCCCAACTGGTCGAGATCGAAAATGCCAGGGGGACAGCTGTAAGCTATGAGTTGATAGAGACCGAGGTTTTATACAATGAATATCAGTGCAAGGCTGCTGTCGTCTATTCCCACGCCCTCAAAGAGACCAAGCAGAAAAGCACGAACAAGAAGGTCGGCAAAGAACAGCAGAAGGTCACGAGGTCGATTAAAAAGTATAAGAAACGGACCTTTAAATGCCGGCCGGATGCGGAAAAGGAGATCGAACTCTTGCACAAGAAGCTGGGCTCTAAGCTTAAGTTTCATGAGCTTGAGTTCGAGATCAATGAGCTGAAGATCCGAAGACCCGGCAGACCCAGCAAGAACCCCGAAGATGATATCGCGAGGATTGAGTTTCAACTGGTGGTTACTGTAGTCTTGAATGAAGATAATGTTGCAGAAGAGCTCCGTAAGCAGTGCACGTTTATCCTCTGCAGTAATGATCTCGCTCTATCGGGTGCAAAAATGCTCCGGGAATACAAAACACAGAGTGATGTCGAAAAGCGGTTCAGGAATTTGAAATCACCTAAATATATGAACTCCGTATTTCTGAAAACGCCGAAAAGAGTGGAAGCCGTCATCTATCTGCTTCTTATTGGACTCATGCTCCTTACCATCGCGGAGATGGTTGTTCGTGAGGGTCTTAAGAGGACCAATGACCTGGTATATGGTATTGAACGGCGGAAACAAAAACGTCCCACACTTACATCTATACTGCAAATTATGGAGAGAATCCAGGTAGTGACTTATTCCGAAAACGGCAAACCTCGACGGATAGTTCGCAGCATAGATGAGAGCTGTCTCAAGATCATCAGCTTCTTGGGATTCACTGTAAGTGACTTCGCTTGGGAAGAAGATGGTTTCGATTCCTCGTAACAATGTAAAATACCATTTTTTAACTGTTGGTTTTTAATTCCTGATTATGCGGAATATGGTTATACTGCGAACTGTTCGCTGTTGAAGAGGATATTAAAACGATGAAAAAGGCCGTCTCTGAGAACGATTACAAGACGATTCAAACCCTGGTTCATACCCTAAAAGGAACAGGTGGTGGGTACGGCTTTGATGCCCTGACAAAATACGGGTTCGAGTTAGAGGAGGCTGCAAACGAAGAGGCAAAAAGCCAAATCCTGAACTTGATTGCAGAGCTGGAGGAGTATTTGGAAAAGGCAGAGATTATTTA
Organism: Desulfonatronospira sp.; assembly: GCA_003563255.1. GTDB lineage: Bacteria > Desulfobacterota > Desulfovibrionia > Desulfovibrionales > Desulfonatronovibrionaceae > Desulfonatronospira. Next base: position 1,660 of record PWSL01000381.1, read on the forward strand.
TAAGTAAAACTGTTACTATAAGGTTTATAGTACCATGGATAAGACAGGGTAACGTCAAAGTAAAGGATTATAAGAGACCTACAAGGATTATTATCAAGAATACGAGACTAATTATGCTATAAAACGTCTCTCAGTCTCTATAAAGCTCAAAAATTGCCTAAAAGGGCATAATAATCTCTAGGTACGACTGGTATAATCATATTTGGAACCATTTCATATTAAAGTCCCAGGAAGTCGAGGCATCGCAGCGGTTTCCAGGAAAAAACGCGCAGTGCCTGAGCTATGTTATCCAGCCGGGCTAAACGAAACAGGCTGATTGCTAAGTTGCGCAGGGTAGAAAATACTCGTGGTGCAGAACCTGTTCGGATCTGGCTTCTATCTTCATCAAAGGTCACATCCCGTACCCAATGCAGTTTATTCTCGATATGCCAGTGGTTTCGTACCAGGGAAAGCAGAGTTTCTGGGTCAGCTTCTTCAGGTGGTAAACTTGTAATTCCGTAAGCCGTCTCTCCCCGCTTATTCTCGCCATCCAGGTCAGTGATAGTGCGCTTTATGCGAAAAACCTGTTCTACATGGGGAAACTCTATGTAATCATTAATTTCGGTACTGGTATCGATCTTACGGGTTTCGATCCGACCATGCCCTTTATCGTGGCTGGTATAAGAGTCATCATAATCTTCCTCTGCAAGTGCAGCGATATCTTCGCGTAGCGTCTTCTGATTATCTTTAACCACAAAGACAAAATCGGCACCCTTTTCCTGCTGTATGTATTCAGCATGTTCCACCTGAGCGTGCATCGCATCCGCAGTAACCACTTTACCTTCTAACTCGAGATCCGCTAAAAGGGGTTTTACAGCCTTGATCTCATTCGTCTTATCTTCTACTTGTGACTGATTGAGTACCACACCTTCACCGTGGACGAGGGCAGCCATGATATGGACTGGTTTGCTCTGCTTGCTTCCTGAACCGCGTAAGGTTTTACCGTCCATAGCAATGGCCCACGAGGGGCATTTATCACCCAACCACTCATAGATAACCCGGTCTAGTTCATCAGGATCAACAGACTGTATAGTTCGGCGGATAGTGGGTTCACTGGGAGGGATGTATTTTTTCTGTTCTTCATGGTAGCGGCAACCGAGTCGGGCTAGAACCTCTTGGGACATGTTCTGAGCCCAATCTCCAATCGCAACAAAGCTTCGTGCTCCGGATAGTACGGCACAGATCGCCACGGCTAGTATGGATTCCTGTTTATGGCGGATCCCACGAGGTTTTCTCGAGTCGCTTACTTCTCGGAGCCGGTCTAAAAGACCACCATCATCTGCAATCTGTACCTTGTTGAGATCCATCTTTTCTTTCACCTCCGTAAGCAATGGCGAGAGAAAGGTGGTGGTTAAAAGCTTTTTCGCGTCCCGGCGCAAAGGGCGTACGAGCAATGTTTTCGGCTGGCCGTGGTAGTAGTAAGTCTGTCCGTTTCGACTATAGCCCCGCGTCTGACCTAATTCAATCCAACCACTCGCGCGATAACAGCTGCCCCGAAAACGACGGTCAACAAACGTCTCGACCAAAACGACAGGATGTCCGTATACCACTTGCCAGTCCGAGGCCAACCGCTCCAAGTTTAAGCTGAGCACTTTCGAGGCTAAGTTTCTAACCTTAATACCGGGCAAGATTAAAAAACGGGTGTTGTTTACTACATACTTAAGCCTCGTATCCCTCTGACTTGGTGACCATCCAATCCACTGTTCGCGATGCCGGCTTTTGTATGCTGCTGCTGCCCAGCCGAGCAAGGCAACACAGTGAGTATCCAAAGTGGCAATATATTTCATGGAGTTGCCCACTAAACAGTTAAAACCTAAATAATGGTGGGCGTCCATTACCTCATCCCACTCTGCTTCCTCGTCGGGATGGATCGGTCTTACGCGTAGCAGCTGTGGACGGTCTGTATATGTATTTTGCTGGTCTCTTGCTTGGATGTTCATATTTATATTATACAGCATCCTCGAATAAAAAACCAGGGGGAATCTCAACTTGCCGTCAATTCAAGAACAAGTATTACTTTGACGAGGCCCTGCCGGAAGGGCAGCGGTGACGCATACCCAAAAACCAAGGAAATTTTTACTGACTGAAGAAGCTCTGCACGAGAAAAATCAATCTTTGTACGAAGGCTCAACCTTAATAGCCATAAGTAGCAGTACTTTATCTTAGTTCACTAAAATTAGGGACAGAACTACCCCTGGGTCTTCTTCTAGCTTTTTTAACATTTCCACAACACTACCAGGCTATA
>PWSL01000458.1 GCA_003563255.1 Desulfonatronospira sp.
AACCTGTCTCAATTGGGGACAGGCACCCCCGCACTTATTTTTCTGAAGGATGATTGACAGGTTTTAAAAATAAGTGCGGGGAGAGCCAGTCCCCGGAGGTCAATATATAAGTTTCGCTGTAGTGTTACTCAGGGACTTTGATTATTTGCTTCGAACCAGGCGGCGAACTTCATGCAGGCTCTGGGTGGTAGCCTGGAGGATCTGAATGAGAAGGTGAAGTAACAGTAATTGATTATGGCCAGTGGAGAAAAGCTCTGCTGGCTTTTTTACCATGAGAACACCGGAGCCTTGCGGATGCTCTGGAATGCGCTTATCGGCAAAACCCCCTGGACTGATCTTGATTATGAAATAAGGAGGGAGTGAGCGGCTCCCTGCCAATTGCCGGAAGAATGCATAAAAATAATTTAATGAGTCCAAAGCCGGTTACCATAATCCCTATTGCCCGAAATAAGCTTGCCCAACGTGGTGTTGACGAAAGTATGGTTTTTGAAACCATACATGAACCAGATCAATTGGTTGAGGGGACAAAGGGGTAGCGCTGTAGCTCAACGCAAATATTTTTTTGATGACAGTATTTATCTGCTCAGGGTGATATACGTGGAAGAGGACAATCAAATTACAGTGTGATTACAGTGTATCTCACGTCCCAGGTTTCCAGATATTGGGAGGAGCAACAGCATGAAGATTGAGTATGATTCAAAGCACGATCTGATGAATATAGAATTTCTCCCAGGGGAGCCCATTGTGGATTCTTTAGTTCTTTGTTAAAACCAGGAACCAGGAACCAGGAACGGCGGCGATGCCGCAGAACCAAGAACGAAGAACTCTCTTCACGGTTCAACCCCCAAACTCAATACAAAAATCCGAACAACCATAGGGGGATCCTTCGTCCTTGGCCGACTTCAATATCATCAACGGCCAAATATCCCCCGGGCAGATCGATGATCCGGTCATCCCTTTTTCCCTTGCCGCCGACCTCAAAGGTCCACTTGCTCTGAACCAGGAAATCACCTCTGGCCGGGACGGTCAATTCTTCATCCACCAGACGGCTGCGAGACAAAGCCGAAGCGATCTGGTTAGCGAAAAAGGTCTCGCGAACAGTGCCGGAATCAGGCTGCTGAGCCAGGGCCACGGCAAGATTGGTATTATCAAGATAAACTTTCTCAGGTTTGGCCAGAGACACGGTCCCTTTACCAGCTTGCCTGACCAGACGCAGCAGTCGGGCCTCCTGCAGTTTCTCAAGATAATCGTATATTGTTGGCCTGGAAATCCCTGTCATACGCGACAACCTGGCAATATCCGGTATCATGGGCACACTGGTGGATATCAGGTAAAGCAGTTTCTTCAACTTGCCGATCTGTCTAATGGCGATGGAGGCCGCAAAAGGCAAATCCATTTCCAGTATCTGCCCCATGACCGCGGTCAATTTCAGCTGATACTGGTCCACACCTTCCAGGAAAAAGGGATAATAGCCATGGTCAAGATATGCCCTGAAACATGGTAAAATCTTGATGCGTCGGACTACGGACCCAGCCAGGGCAACATGATCCACAAGAATCTGAGCCAGGGTCAGCGGCTCAAATTTCTGCTTATGGGCAAACAACAAATATTCCCTGAAGGACAGGCCGTGCAACTCATAAACCAGCGCCCTCCTGCTCAGGTCCGCTGCCTGGGCGCTCATTCTCAGTATTGAGGAGCCGGAAAAAATAACCCGCAGACTGGGGATGGTGTCATGGATGGCCTTTATCTGCCGTGACCAGTCTGCCTGCTTATGGACTTCGTCCACGCATAGCAACTCCCCTCCGTACGCTGCAAAAGACTCGGCAAACTCAAACAGAGGGCGGGCGTCAAAATAAGGATGGTCGATGCTGACATAAGCCGCCTTTCCGCTGTCCCCGTACTGATCCTTTATGCGCTGGAGCAGCATTGTAGTCTTGCCAACCCCGCGAGCACCAACGATCCCCACCAGGTGATGATCCCACTGGATATGCCCGTACTGGTAGCGCTTAGCTTCGCTTAAGTTTGTGAGCAGGGTATGCTGCTGTGAAAAAATATCATCGTCCATTTTATCTGCTTTGACTGGGTTTTATTAAATATGATTCAGAGACTCGTCTGGTTGTGTTGCTTTCATTTTACACTTTTAGTCTGGAAATGTAAAATGTATTTTACACAGGTGTGGCGGGATCGACAAATATTTATCCGTTCTTGTTCGTTCGTCGTTCCTGGTTCTTGGTTAACGAACTAAGAACTGTTCTTGGCCAACCAGTCTGTCAGAAAAACGGCTGGCTCAAGAACGGTGCATTCTTGACGCCATACATCCGGATAGTGACGAATATTTCCAGTAATCAAAGGAACCTTTGCTGCCATAGCCACTTCCAGAAAAGGCGCATCACTTTGATCAGGCAGATCTTTTATATGCTGTCTGGCCAGTACATGCAGGCTTCCCGTGTGCAGATAGTCAAGAATTTGTGCGAGGTCTGAAGACCCAAAGTAGCGGGAGAGTCGTGGAGGGTGCAAAACTTCAGTGTATTCTGCAAGAATACGGTCATCAACAGCAAGATGCAAGGCCCCGGAACGAAGAAAATCCACAAGGCGGCCTGGTGCGCCATGTGGATTAATCATGCCGGAAACAAGAACGTTGGTATCTATGACCACGAGCATCGCCGGTCTCGTCGGCTTTCCTCGATGGCCTGAGCAATGTCGTCATCAGCCGGCGGCAGTGTCTCGGCCCGCCTTCGAACACGTCCTACTGCTGCTGAAAATAGAGCCCGTCGGATTTCGGCCAGGGAACTTTCCATATCACCAGGGTCAATACTGATCATGATCGCCCTGGGCTGCCCATCCTTTGTGATGATCAGCTCGCGGTCCCGCTCCAGTCGTCCCCACAGCTCCCGCGTTTTCTTCAAGTCTTTGACCTGAAGGTAGGTCATACGCAGTCCTTTTTATTTCCTGATTCGGAGATAATATCCTGGGCCATTTATTGTGCAGATGTAAATAATTTACAGCACTCCACCGCCTGTCAATGATTTTTTTTACCCCGTTTTTTAGTGACCCCCATGTGCGCTGGTCGAGCTGACAAAAATCGAGTTATTTTGATCAGCAATGACCTCCCTGGCCTGCACTGAAAGTCTGGGGTCATAAGTAAACCACCACAACAGGGCGTGGGTGTTCAGCAAGAGCTTCACGTCCTCTCCCAAGCGGCAATTGCTTCTTCTGGCAAAGGTTCAAAAAAGGATTCCGTAACCTTGCCAGGCAGCCGTCCGGGCTTGCGCTGATCTACCCTATCTGAAGGAAGAGGAGTCAGAAGGGCATAAGGTTTTCCAGATTTGGCCAGGATGATTTCCTGTCCGGCGTGGGCCAGTTCCAACAGTTTCGAAAAATTGGTTTTTGCTTCATGAACATTGACCATCATGGCATGTACTCCTGTGGACTAACATTGTAGACCAACTTTGTATTTTCATGACATCTGCCACGTCAAGCGCCAAATGTAAACATCATCTTTACACATCGCGTCAAGCGCGAAGTGTGAAGATGGTGTATTTTGATTAAAAAAATCTAAGGTTGCAAAATTCAGTTGGATTCTTAAATTTCAGGGAGTTACATGACTTATGTATGCTATGCTATGATCTGAAATTGACTCCTTAGGGGCATCCTATGGCAACAGGTCTGCTCTTATCGAAAAGGCCGTCCGGGATTTAATTGCGGCCCGGGAAAAACTGGACCGGGATCAAAATGACCTGGAGATTATCAACAAGCAGGCAGATACCCTGAATTCTGAAGCCATGGATGTTCTGTCCTACCAGGTTGATTTGTGAAGCGTGGCCAACTTTAACGGGTTTACAAGATGCACCTGCAAAAAGTCGAGAAAATGAATAATTCAGAAATAAACAATCTACATAAGTCTTTGTTTTTACTGACATC
>PWSL01000351.1 GCA_003563255.1 Desulfonatronospira sp.
AATAGTAGGGCGGTTTCGCGCAGCAAACCGCCATTTCAAGCCATCCAGAAACCTTGGCGGATAGTGCGGCATCGCGGCTCCGTCTGTGGGTGGATTGCCAAGGCGAATCCACCCTACATTCATCCGCCGTACGGTCATGTATGACTGTTTAAATTTTTTTCAAAAAAGGATTATTTGGATTAACTTTACTAAGAAAATCGTTAATAAATACAGATGTTTGATTGATATCAAAATCGATTTTAGGATCGAGGACTTCACGTGGAACAAGTGGATGCTGATCGTTTTCTTCAAATAGGTTTTCGAATGGATCTTTTGGGATGTCCAAATTAAATATTTTTAATTTATCAATTATTTGATCTAGCCATTCAAGGAATGGCTGTGACTCGGGTAAAACATGTACGGCAAGTCTAGGTAAATAACTTAAGCCTTCTTGTAGCCCGATTTCTCCTTCTTCTCGATATCCAACCATTGCAGTTGCAAACATCATTGCACACCACATTGGGCCTAAAATAGGCCCCAACCATTCCTCTCTTTTAAATTCTATATAAGTGAACCGTTTAGGATCATAGGCACCACACCACATTGCTTCGAGAACTTGTTCTGGCTCAGGGCGGTCAATGTGAGGTGCAAAACACCAAAATATCCACTCATACATGCCAATCCCTAACGCTATTTGTGCGTTAGGTTGAAGTAACAGGCTTTGTTCGAGGATTTTACTGGAATCAAATTTGAAATCATCACTTGCTCTTATGTCATCCCACATTTTACCTAAATCATATGAGGCGACATTTTTTACTTTGATATAGCTAGGTTGACTGAGTGCCATTTATTCAAACCCGTATTTATAAGGAATACCTACAAACCCGTGTTTAATCATTTCATTTGGACTTCTTAAGTATGGATTATTAATTGGTTCGAGATTGGATAAAAATAGGTTGATATCCTTAATGTTATCTTCGAATCGTCGTTCTCGTTTCTTTATAAAAAAATACGGTGATACAGGTATCTCATTAGAGTAATCAAATTTTTCTGTGGACTTATCATACTCCTGTTCTCTAGGAAAGTATTTAGCAGAAATTCGTAGGGTATCCTTAAGCCAATTATCAAAAACTTTTTTATTGGGCGAGATATGTCTTGCTAACCATGCTTGGCACATTATTGGATCTGCCAAATAAATATCTCCTTTATTATAACTTGTATAAATTGAATCCAATAATTTTAAACAGCTCTCCAATGTCCCCAATATAGGCTCCCTGTCATCGAAGTTACCCGTACTGAGTTCAATTTTTAAGGAAAAAACGTAGAGAGGATCAATTACAGCAGCCCAGGCGGCATCTGTTCTTTTTTGAGCATCACTAGTATCACAAAATGGAGACAGTCGGCAAATTATCAGATCAGTGATTAAAGCTCCAAGCGCCATTTTCATTCGAAAAGAAGATAAATTAATTGCATTAAAAAGCCTTAAATTATCTACGTAGTAAAGTTTTATTGCAATATCTTCATTCCATTTATAATTCAAAGGAGAGTTTCTTATTAACTCAATCGGAAAATAATCTTCTTTGCTCATACCAAAACCTAGGGTGCGGTTCTCGAATTTCGAATTTCGTGACCGTGTGATCGAAAAGGGATCAAAAAAAAGGACTCCAATTGGTACCGTGTGATTGTCAAAAAACGCGGAAAAGCCAAAAGGAGTCCCAGATGGATAGGGTATCGGTGGAAGAGGAGATCGACAAGGCGCTTGAAACGGCGGTTCGTGAGTTTCGCACGGCGCTGGTTCAACTTGGCGAAGAGGCCCAGGGAGGCGAACTCTCGTTCTGGGAAGCGGAGAAACACTTCGGTGAAGCGCTGATGAGCTTTGCGTGCCAGATGCTGGCGGTGGTGTTGAGCCTCTACGATCTGAGCGCGAAGTATGTCCGCTATCAAGGTGAGGTGTGGCGACGAGGGACCAAGAAGAGGGACAAGAGTTACCACAGCAGTTGGGGCAAGGTGCAGGTGGAGCGGTGGACCTATCAGCGGTATGGGAAACGAGGCGGTGAACAACTGGTGCCACTGGAGCATCGAGCGGGATTGATCGATGGAAGTTGGACGCCCCAATGTGCGGAGGCGATGGCTCGCCTCGTGCAATCTGCACCGCCGCGAGAGGCCGCCGAAAACGTCGAGCCCCTTGGGGTCCTTCCATACAGCCGGTCGAGCTTCGAGCGGGTGGCGCTTTCGTGCGGCCAGCAGTGGGAGGACAACCGCGAACAACTCGAAGATGACCTCATCAAGTCGGTCGAGATTCCTGAGAATGCATCAGGGATTTCAGTCGCCTACGATCGGGTCCGCATTGAGACCGATGAAACGGTGCGCGACCCGATTCAGTGGCCCAACGGACGCAAGCAGCCGCGCGAAATCAATGGACGAATGGCCTATTGCGCCACCGTGACACTGCACGATGAGAAGGGAGAGCCGCTCAAGACGTTTCGCTATGGCCGAAACGCACAAAAGGATCAGAGCACGAAGCTGCCCGGCGTCGGCGAGTGGATTATCCGAGAACAGGTGCGCGGCGATGTAGAGGCGCTCTTGAGGCGATGTCCCGAACTGGCAAAGCGAAAGGTAGCATTGTCTGACGGAGGTCCGGAGTTGGAGAGAATCATCGCCGAAGACTTTCCGGATTGGACCAGCCTATGCGACCTGTACCACCTGACCGACAAGCTGAACGACGGGCTCGAAGAGGCCGGGTTCTCCACCTCCGAGCGACACGCCAAACGGCGCCGGTGGGTACGACGCCTGAAACACGTCAACGATGCGATTGATAGCATCGATGGGGAGCTTGCGCTGATGAAAGGAGCTGCAGCCAGTGCGGCCAGAACCTATATCGACAACCGTCGTTCCCGTCTCAACTATGCCGAAAGCTACGCCCAGGGAATGCCCATCGCCAGCGGCCACGTCGAAGCGACCTGCAAGTCTCTTGTGCAAGTGCGGATGCGCCGATGTGGTCAGCGGTGGACCGTCCAGAGTTCTCAGGCCATCTTGAACCTGCGCGCCCTGGCACTCAGCAATGTTTGGACCGAAGCGATGGGCTTGCTGACGGACCAGGCCGTCAACGACGATTTCGAAGTCTGCGAAAAACCACGGCGAAAGGCGGCGGCCTAAAATGCTCAAGATGCGAAATTCAAAATCTCAGATCCGCACCCAAAACCTAGTAAATTTAATTAAGAAGTTCGTCTAATGCTATCCAGTTTTCTTTATTTGCAGGGCAATCAATTTTATGCTCTTTACCATTTTTATCACAGATAAAAACCGAAATTTCATATGATTTTGCAGCGCACATCATTTTATAACAATCCAGGCATGGCGTTTTAGATTTTTTGCCATTCTTTTTCCTCCAATCTATATTAAAGGTTGCTTTTCCAGAAGTTGATTTGGTTTTAAATAGTTCATCAAGTAATTTTGCCTCTGCATGTCCTGACTTTTGAGCGCTTGGTTTTCCATGAGTGTGGTTTGCATCTGGACAAAGGTTGCTTTTTCCTTCGTGACGTTTTTCCATATCTCCACCTTCTACAAAAATTCCATAACGCTCTCTAGCTGTTTTTCGGTTATGTCCTACAGTAATACTTTCTCCAAAGTTCATCGATGATACCGTTGTGCCTTCCCCCTCGCCTGTTTGCCCAACAAGTGTTTTGTCTGAGGTTTTGTCTTTTAAGGCTTCACGACTGTCATTGTTTGTTTGTTCTAGTTTCTCGCACTTTGAGTCAGTTTCCTCTGCGACCGAATCGATATGGGGCCAAGGCGGCGTTTGACCAGGCTGACTGGAATGATTATGCGTCGTCAAATCTAAATGCCGAACAACATTTTTCCCCTCGAACTTCACATCCATCGACCAGGAAGTAAAATAAATCTTGCCCTTAATCTTGCTGGTAATAATACCCTTCTTG